>JAILLI010000145.1 GCA_024693225.1 Lachnospiraceae bacterium | reverse complement strand
GATCACACAGTTCATAGGCAACATCAACAACTTCAACGTCATCTACCTCCTGTCAGGAGGCGGACCTGGAGATCTTCTCAAGTACACATCCGGAGCCAAGGGAACAGACCTTCTGATCACATGGCTCTACAAGCTGTCACTGGGTTCTGACAGGAACTACAAGCTGGCATCCGTCATCGGTATCCTTGTGTTCATCATCTCAGCGACCTTCTCCTTGCTTGTGTACAACAAATCCTTCAGTATCGGCAAAAGCCACGATAATTGTGGAGAAAGAGGAAGAAGAGAAGGAAGAAGAGGAAGAAGAGGAAGAAGAGGAAAAGGAAGAAGAGGAAAAGGAAGAAGAAGAAGAGAATATCCCCGTAACCAGTGTTACCCTAAATCCCAAGACCAAGGTAAGCTGCTCCTCCGAAAATACCGAAATTGACAAAAGCATTCAGCCACTCATTATGGGCGCTCATCGCCACCTTATCCGAATACCGGACCAGCCAGTCATTCACATATTCATCGATGATGTTAAAATACTGATCCGGCCCGACGCCAAATATTGCGGTCACCGGTGCCTTTTTAAACTCCTCCGAAAGCGATGCCAGGGTATCATGCCAGATCGCTCCCCTTCCGTTCCCCCACTGTGCATCAAACAGAAGATAGTTGGCATGGCTTCGAAGACTTTCCGGGAGGACCTCCTTTGTGTTTAGAATTATGTAAACCACGACGAGCCCTATGGCAAGTGCCACAAGACCTGTATATATGATCCCAAGGTAGCGGTATTTGGCCATATCAAACCTTACCCTCTCCCCGGCTTTCTTTGAAATCGCTCTGATCATAGTGGTCACATGGCGCATTATCGGTATCATCTGGTATCTGGCAGAGCCGGAATTCCGCCTGGAGCCCATGCCGCAGTATATCATGCAGTCGCCATGGATATGGATCGCTGTTGCTGCTCTGGCGGCGGTCTATCTTTTCATACGAAAGAAAACCGGGGAGAGGGTACGGTTTGATATGGCCAAATACCGGTACCTGGGGATTCTATACACATGTCTTGTGGCACTTGCCATAGGGGCTGTTGTGGTTTACATAATTCTAAACACAAAGGAGGTCCTCCCGGAAAGTCTTCGAAGCCATGCAAACTATCTTCTGTTTGATGCGCAGTGGGGGAATGGAAGGGGAGCGATCTGGCATGATACCCTGGCATCGCTTTCGGAGGAGTTTAAAAAGGCACCGGTGACCGCAATATTCGGCGTCGGGCCGGATCAGTATTTTAACATCATCGATGAATATGTGAATGACTGGCTGGTTCAGTATTCGGATAAGGTGGCGATGAGCGCCCATAATGAGTGGCTGAATGCTTTTGTCAATTTCGGTATTTTCGGAGGAGCAGCTTACCTTGGTATCTTCATATCCGCCCTCATCCGTTTTGTCAAAATCCGCAGCAAGGCCCCTGTCGCACTTGGCGCAGCCGTGATAGTTGTTGCATATCTTGCCCATCAGATGTTCGGCTACCAGCAGTTCGCAAGTACTCCCTATATATTCCTGGTCCTTGGCATAGGAGAGTGCGCGGCAAGAAGAGCGGACACGGAACAAGGGAAAATGAA
Organism: Lachnospiraceae bacterium; assembly: GCA_024693225.1. Lineage (GTDB taxonomy): Bacteria > Bacillota > Clostridia > Lachnospirales > Lachnospiraceae > UBA2868. The sequence goes on along the minus strand of JAILLI010000145.1, from coordinate 4,008 downwards.
CAGGGACTGAAGCCCGGCGGAGGAGAAACAGAAAAACAGGTTTAGGATCAGCTTGAAAACACACAGAAAACGACAGATAAGCGGGAATTGACCGGACCCGGGGGAAAAGGATATAATTAACCGGTGTTGGGAGGAAGCTTTATGCCTTCTTTGGATAGTGAAAATAGATCGATACTGGTCACCGGCGGGTGCGGGATGATCGGGTCCAATCTGGTCGCAAGACTTGTAAAGGACGGATGGGATGTCTCGGTAGCCGACGATCTGTGGCGGGGGAAGATAGAGTACCTGTACGGTGACGACGGCAGGCCCCTTATAGATCTTGACAGAAAATTTTATAAGACCGATCTGTGTGATGCAAACGAATGTCAAAAGATCATCGGCAGGACGGATTATGTCGTTCATCTGGCGGCAAGGGTCGGTGGGATAGAGTATGTATTTGAGAACCAGGGAGACATATTCAGGATAAACAATCTGATCAACTCCAACGTGATCAATGCAGTAAGAAAAGCCGGCAAGGACAGGATAAAGGGCTTCCTGTATGTGGGGACCGCCTGTAGCTTTCCCTGTACCAGACAGAATGTGCCCGATCCCGAACCCTTAAGGGAGGATGAGCTTTTTCCGGCATATCCCGAGTCGGCTTATGGATGGAGCAAGCTGATGGGACAGCTGGAGGTCGGGTATCTGGAAAAAGAGACCGGTATACCCTGCTGTACCCTTATCCTCCATAATGCCTACGGAACACCGACCGATTACGGATACAGGAGTCAGGTCATACCGGCACTCATAAGGAAGGCAGTCAATTTCCCCGATGAAGAATATGTGGTCATGGGTAACGGAGAGCAGGAAAGAGCCTTTATCCATGTGGATGATATAACAAACGCCATGGTACTGGCACTTGAAAAGGGATGGGGAAAGGGCTGCATACAGATCGGCCCTTCATACTGCACCGGTATCAAAGAGGTGGTTGAGACCATAATCCGTATTTCCGGCAAGAATATCACACCCCGTTTTGACACTTCAAAGCCCGAAGGCAATAAGGCAAGATGCGCGGATTACAGAAAAGCCAGGGAGGTACTCGGCTGGGAGCCCAAAGTCAGTCTTGAGGAAGGCCTTGGTCAGTGCTATGAGTGGATCGAAAAAAGCATTATGAAGGATGGAGCATATAAGGATGCCAAAGTCACCTGACGCAAGAAAGCGTCTCCTGCTTGTATCTACCAGGATATTCTGGCCCACGGACGCCGGGCATAAGATCCTTTTATATAATTATTGCAAGGGCTTATACGATCATTATAATTACGATATCTATATGTACTCTTTTCTGGAATACGGTCAGACCTGTCAGGACGAGGACAGACCCTATTTCATCAAAAAAGTGTTCACGGCCGGGCAGCCCGGTCACCTGCGGGTGATCGGAAACCTTGCCGGGCATTCTCTTGTCGGAAGAGACCGGTGGTCTTTTCAGAGTTCCCTGTATTACAGCAGATATAACAGAAAACGGATAGAGGGATTGATAGACAGGATAAAGCCCGACGCCGTGATGATGGACCTTGTCAGGACATCGAGGTACTCGGTCTGCCTGCAGGGCTTTAAAGGACTTAAAACGATCTTTATGGAGGATGCCCTTTCAAGGCGGTACACACGCCAGCTGGCGGCAGTCAGGAATGATGCCGGTATAGGCGGCAGATATGAGCAGTACCTGCCCGGGTGGGTCAGGCGCATGGTCAATTCTCGCGCCCTGAAGGTGCGTATACTGAAGGCTGAGATAAGGAGGCTTGAAAAAGAAGAACTTGAAGCCTCCCGCAGGTATGATGCCCTTATATACGTAAATGCCGCAGAGACGGAAGACATGAACAGGCGGTCCGGAAGGAATAATGCCTATACTGTGACGATGGGAGCCGACTGCGACTATTTCGGGGAAGAAGTGGAAGTTAAGAAGGTCCCCAATACCCTCTCCTTTGTGGGAAACCTGAAGGTGGCTGCAAATGCCGACTCGGTCAGGATGATCATGGATGAGATAATACCCCTGATCCCGTCAAAGCCTGTCATACATTTCATAGGTCCGGTAGACGATGACCTGAAAGAAGAGTACAAAGACAACAGGCAGTGCGTCTTTGAGGGCATGGTGGATGATGTCAGAAAATATGTGAAGTCCACCATGGTCGTTTTGTCGCCCATAGCATACGGGACCGGGGTAAAGACAAAGGTCATAGAGGGTATGGCAATGGGCATGCCTGTGGTCACCAATTACCTGGGGATCGACGGCTTGTCGGCCAAGGTCGGGAGGGACCTGCTGATGAGCGATGATTTCGGCCAAATGGCGGCCATGGTTGAAGAACTGCTGCATGATGAGAAAAGACGCATGGAACTCGGACAAAACGGCCGCGAATATGCCAAGCGGATGCACAGGTGGGAGGACATTTACAAGGTCTTCAAAGAGATAGGATTCTGAGGGTAGCATGGATATCTATATCGATTATACGACTGTGATCGATCTTGAAAATGATATAGGGAAATATACGGGAGCCGGCAACTATACCAGAGATGTGATCCGGTCTCTTACAGAACGCGGGATAAGGGCAAAGATCCTTGTATATAAAGGGTTTTCTCCCCTAAAGACATGTGAAAAGGACCTGATGAGCGATGGGGCGGTTTTGGTTGAAACGCAGGATCTGACAGACCTTGGATTTGCGGAAGGTGATATCCTGTTTTTGCCGGCCGTTACAGGCCGTATCCTGAAAAAGGCATACAGGATCAAAAAAAGAAACGCAGGTCTTAAGATCTATGCCGTCATCCATGACAGGCAGCATAATATATCCGCCTTTGATCCCATGGACAGGTTTTTTTATGAAGGGATATTAAGCTTTCTGCCGGCCCTCTACATAAGATACCTGGTAAAAAAACTGGTCTATGACTGCTTCTATCCGCTGTGGATAGGGGCTGCCGACAAGGTTTTTACGGTATCAAATCATACCATGCAGGCCCTTGATCACAAAAATCTGAAGCGGATAACATATCTCTACCAGTCAACGGGATATGAAGGGTATGACCCCGGTGAGGGGGACGGATATGATGACATGGGAGATTATATCCTCTTTGTCAGCGGAGGAAGGCCGGAGAAGAATCTGGGAAGGGCCCTTCTGGCTTTTCGTGATCTTTGCCGAATGACTAAGACCTGCAGCAGGCTCTGCATAACAGGGATAGACAGGGAAAAGCTCTACCGTATTGCCGCTCATCTTAAGATCAGCCGGAGCTTTACCGATGAGAGGGTGATATCATACGACTATGTGGATATGAAGGAGCTGGGACGCTTGTATAAGAACAGCAGATACCTCCTTTTTGTGTCAAAAGGGGAGGGCTTCGGACTGCCGGTCCTTGAAGCCCTGCAGTTTGAAAAGACGGTATTGTGTTCGCGCCAGTCGGCAGTCCCCGAGGTCGCAGGCAGCATCTTTTATTATGTGGACGCATTTAACCTTTCATCTATAAGGGATGGTATGTTATATCTTAATGAAGAGAAAAACTTAAGATACAGGGAAGGACTTGCCGCCAAAAAGAAGAAGATCGCCAATTTACAGGCGGAACTGGACAGGCAGGTCCTTGCGGATGAGATATGCGAAGAGTAAAGAGTGAAGCCATGACCCGCAAGACAGCTGACAAAGTCGTGCTTATCGCACTTATACTGCAGATAGCCTTTATCATGTATATGAACCTTTTCAGGGCAGATATCATCATCGATTTTGACTGCTCGAGTGCCTATATGCATGAGATGGAGATAGGAAGGCAGGGAAAGATCTTTCCGTCGGAGTACAGCTATCAGGCCTCCATGGACCTGGACGGGGCGGCTGTCATATCCGCTTTTTTCTATCACTTCACTGATGACATATTCCTGTCGAGAGGCATTGCCAACAGCATCGTGGTCATTCTCTATATATGCGTGGCGGGGTCGGTTCTGACCGGTATGGGCCTGCCTCCCTTATGGAAGAGATTTGGCATATTGCTCTTTCTGATCCC
>JAILLI010000092.1 GCA_024693225.1 Lachnospiraceae bacterium | reverse complement strand
ATGGAGACTAAAGGACGCAGATCACAGGCCATATTTACGCTTGCTCTGACCGTGATATGCTTTTTGATAACTTTTTTGACCGACAGGAGCATGTTTATCTTCCCGTCTGCTGCCGATGAAAGGTACCGGCAGGCTCTGACGGATTATATCATATGCAAGTGCGCGGTATTTGTCATACTGCTGGTTGTCTTTTGGCTCATATCTGTGCTCATTTTTACAAAAGGAGACCAAAAGGAGGGTTTGACCCGGGTCTTAAAGTGCGCGGCCCTTTATCTTCCCGTCGTTATCGCGGTACTTGTCATAAAGCTTCCCCAGGGCTTTCTTACCAATGATGAATATGCCATAAGCAATGATGCACTGAATCTGATCCATGATACCTGGTTCAATTATCTTACAGTGTATTATTACATCATATCCTATATGCTCATTCCCGTACCGGCGGGTCCCATCATAACAAAGGTCATCATACAGGTCTTCTGCGCCGGATACAGCATCTTCCGGACGGGCAGATACTTGGGGAAAAAGGGAGGAGCCTTTATGTATGTCCTCTTTCTCCTCTATCCCGTTATTGCATATACCACAAGTGCCCACAGGCTTCCCATATACTTTCTCATATACCTGACGGTCTTTGAAAAGCTCCTCTTCGACCGTCTTGAGGGGGAGAAGGGGGACCTGGATATGAAAGGGGGGACCCTTTGGACCTCGGCCGGTCTGTTGCTTTTAGCGGGAGCCGTCCTTACCCAGTGGAGGACGGAGGGGATATACCTGCTCATCCTCCTGCCCATACTCATATTCATGGCCTACCCGGCTCTTCGGACGGGGCGGAACATGATCATCGTGATAGCCGTCTATGGACTTTTGCAGTATCTTATCGGGATACCCCAGGGACTGACATCGGCGGGACTGTCGGATGCCGCAAATGACAGGATGAAGCCCTTTTATGCCTATACCATCACCAACATGTACCGGAACGGTCTTGACAGGACGGCAAATGCAAAGGACCTTGAAGCAGTGGATGGGTACCTGTCGGTAGATGCCATAGAAAGGATAAATGAGCACTATGTGGATATAAACTATGAGGATGTACTGATACTCATAGACGAGAGCTTTGAGGGTGTCAGGAAGGATGCCTCATATGAGCAGTATGTGAACTTTACGGATGCCGTAAAGAATATGATCATCAATAATCCCGGCGTATTCTTAAGGACCCGGTGGGGGGCCTTCTGCTACAGTGCCCTGCCATACCATATGACCTTTTCGGCGGGATCCCTGCGGGAGCTTTTGTCATCTGCCCTGTCGGTCGTAAAGACCGTATCCTATAACCTCTTTATCCCGCTCGGCTTTGTCCTGGCAGGGTGCATCTACTGCCTTATAGCAAGAAGATGGTACAGCTTTTTTGTGGCCGGCGGCCTTGCCGCCCACTGGGCCATAGTCTTTATACTGGCCCCGGCCTCCTATTTCAAATACTATTTTCCGGTATATATCATGGCATATTTTTATATCATACTGCTGATCGTATGGGCATTTGCAAAAAGAAGGAATGAGGCCGTCCGGCCGGTGATCTGATCATGATCGGAGAGATCTTTTACAAACTTCATACATACCACAGATACCTGGCAGGCGGCGGTGCAGTCCTTGTCCTGTCTGCAGCGGCTCTACTTTTATGTGCAAAAAGCGGTATAAAGTGGAAGGCCCTGATCCTGTCCCCCTTCGGGGTCATAGGGATAGGGGCGGCAAAGGTCTTTGAGGAGATGAGCCGTAAGATAAAGGAAGGCGGCAAAAGGTGGATATTTGCCGGCCTGTTTGTGGCCTGCCTACTCCTTCTTGCCATCATATGCTCGGGTGACAGCCTTGTATCAGGCCAGGTGGGGGAGCCTGTTTCGAACAGGATGCACCTGCCCGGCGATCTGTCCGATGCCATGCAGGGGATACTTGAAGATGACGAGGCTCCCCGCGTTCTTACCATGCCCGGATGGGGGCCGAATTTTATGGCCTATTCCTCGGCTTTTGAACTCATGTATGAAGATCCTTACGGCCCTGATCTTTCATTTGAGGATGAGGATCAGTGGCTGGTATATACCCAGCTCAGCGTCCTGCATCCCGATATGAAGAAGGTGGCTGCCGCAGCCCATCGGGCTCACTGCAGGTATATAGTCCTGTCAAATGACATATGGCCGGATATACCGGTGACCTCGTTCGGATATGAGCCCTTTATCAGCTGCGATATCTGCACAGTATACAGGGAGGTGGCAAAACCGTGATCGCAGGAAGTCTTGCAGCCTTTCTCATATTCGGGTTCCTGTCATTTGCCGCCGGAAGTCTGACGGCTTTTATATGGGACCGCCGGGAGGATCCCCTTATCAGGATCCCGGTAAGGCTTGCCACGGGGGGCTGTCTTGTTATCCTTTGCGCCGCTTTGGTATGCCTGCTGGGAGCTTTGGCAGGACTTCCTGTAAAGGCCGCCCTTGTCATGGTCGGTGCCGTCCTTGCCATCCTTTGCGCAGGTGGCTTTGTAGCAGGAAGGAAAAGGGAAAAAAGGGGAAAAGCTTCGCGGGTAAAGGTGCCCGGGGCAGTTGATACAATCCTTGTCATAGTGGCCATAGGCCTCTTTGGTGCCCAGGTATATACGGGGACCGCTTATTCTTTTGATGCTGCCATGGCCCTTAAGCCCATATCGACAGCCACAAGGGTTTATGACAGCGGAAGGCTTTTTACGGGGGATCCCATGATGATCCTTGCCGGGACCATCTCAAAGGCCATCGGTATCCACCCCCTTTTATTTGTCTATAACATATCCTGCCTGCCTTTACTGGCTTTTTACAATATCTGCTATGTGGCAGTAATAAACACCTTCCTGAAAGGAAGGAGCAGGCTGATCGCCTTTATTACCGTCGAGCTTACCTTTATCATGGGATACCAGTCAAATGCCTGGCCGGCAACACTTCTTGTCACCTGGTACAGTATCCGGGTATTTGTCATACACGGTCTTGCAAATACGATGGTCGCGTATTTCGCCGGATGGGAGGGTGCCAAAAAAGAGGATGGCAGGGTCATACCTTATGAGGATGAAGATGATACAGCGGAGGAATGGGACATGAAAAAACACAGGATAGTAAATGCCAGAAATCTGGCCATTGCCATAGGAGCGCTCGCTGCAGCCCTTATGATACTTGTCTTTGTGCTCAATTCAAAGATCAACAGGCTCTATGAGGTGACTGTTGCCCTTCAGGAGGATCTTGACAAAAGGTGCGGCCTTTATGAGTTTACGGACCCTGACGGCAGGATCGCCGGATACCTCTTAAAGGGAAGCGACGGTACCCTGTCCTTCGTGGGAGGCGGCCCTTCGGATAATGCGGATGAGCTGGCAGCCTTTCTTGAAAAACACGGGGAGAAGGTCAATAACTGGTATGTTTACGGTGATGATGAGGAAAATGCGGGAGCCATGCGATCCCTTATCTCATCGGGACTTGCGGATGCGGAAAAGGTCTATGTCATAGACAGGAAAGAGATCACAGGGATCAGAAGATGATAATAAAAGCCCTTGCGCTTGTTCTTGTAAGCTTCATAGAGTATCTGTCCTTCGGCAGCATCTGCTGTATAAGAAGGGGGAGGAAGTGGTCACTGCCCGTAACGGTGGCGGTGGGCTTTTTTGCCTACTACGCAGTCTTTGCGGCAGTCTGTCTGCCTATAATGCTCACATACAGGCCACTTTCCCTGCTTGCCCGTATATGGATCCTTCCATGTGCCGCCATCCCTCCTGCGGCTGTCCTTATATACAAAAAAGACTGGATGTCAAAGCTTTCCGCCATAAGGGATGATATGAAAGAAGGGCCAGTCTTTTATGTGACGGTCGCGGCGGTTACGCTGGCCCTGGTCATCCTGGCAGTCATAACCTATAACTTCACCCTTGATGCGGCCTATTATGTGGCCCAGGTTTCGACCAATGTCGAGACCGACATGATAAACGTGTACGATCCTTTTACCGGCATGTGGCAGGATCATTTCGAACTGCGTTACGTGTTTGCCACATACTACGCATATGATGCCGTCGTATGCAGTCTTACGCATCTTCCGGCCTTAGTAGAGACCAAGACCGTCATGTCGGCGGTCGTTATGATCATGGTCTGCCTGCTGTATGCTTATATATGCAGGTACTTTTTCCGGGATAAGGGGGCCGCATCTGTCATGTATATCCTAATGACGGCTGTGAACTTCCTCTTCATCAGCCTTTACACAAGCTCCAATTTCCTCCTGTCAAGAACCTACGAGGGCAAGTCCGTAGTGGGAAACATATCCCTTGTCCTCATCTTTGTCCTTTTCATGATGGCCATAAGGGATGAGGAAAATGACAAAGGGATCATGTTAAAGCTCTTTATAACCTGTCTGGGAACGGCTACCGTCAGCTCCACGGCCAACATGGTGATCCCTGCCCAGGTCTTTTCCCTTTTCATACCCCTTGCCCTTATAAGGAAAAGGTACGGCATGATCGCAAAGGTCATAGCCTGCACGGCGGGTGAGATAGTGATGATGCTGGTATATGTTCTGTACGTAAAAGGTTATTTTGCCATATATACTTTCCCGAGGTAGATCATGCAGGGAGTGAATGTCTACGAAAACGGAATAAGGTTTCTCTACCGGTGCCTTTCCCTCTATATGTCGGGAACGGGGTTTTTCATACTCTATCTTCTGGCCCTGGCATTTATCGCCATAAGGGGCGAAAGGCGGGACAGGGAAATATTCATACCCCAGTCGGTCATCCTTCTTATCACGGTCTTAAACCCCATCTTTCCCCTGGTCCTTGATAAGATATTTGATGTCAACAGTGAATATTACAGGTTTTTCTGGCTGGCTCCCGTGGTCATCCTGGTCCCCTATGCCGCGACCCGGCTGATCTGTGGGGCAAAGGACGGGCGGAGCCTGACAATAGTCCTTATATGTGCCGCCTTTATCCTGGGAGGGAACTTTGCCTACGGAGAAGGGATAAAGGTCGCCGAGAACATATACAAGGTACCCGATGAGCTTATCGGTATCTGCGACATGATACATGAAGATGCCTCAGGCCGGTATCCCAAGGCCTTTTTCGAATACGAATACAACATGGAAGTAAGGCAATATGATCCTAAGATACTCCTTTGTGTCGACAGGGAGGATTACCTGTATGCGGTAAATTATTCCTATACGGATGAGATGCTGGCCGATCCGGAAAAACCCGTATATAAGATACTTGCCCTTATGGTAAGGGGACAGAAGGTGGACGGGTCTGATTTTACCGCCGCCCTTGAGGATACCGGGACGGAATATGTAGTGGTGACCAAGGGACACCCTGCGGAAGACTACTTAAAAAAGGCAGGGCTATACGAGGTGGGGTCGACGCAGCGGCACAGGATCTATAAATACGATCTTAAGGAAGGCTCGGCCTATGAGCTTGTGGATTATACGGGCACAGAGCACAGATTTTCATACAGGAGGCTTAAATGAGGCTGACCATCTTTACTCCTACATACAACAGACGCCGCCTTCTGGGACGTGTATATGAAAGTCTTCTTGCCCAGACCGTAAATGATTTTGAGTGGCTGATCGTGGATGACGGGTCTACGGACGGCACCGGTGATGAAGTAAAGGGCTGGATCGATGAAGGCAGGATAAAGATACGATACTCCTACAGGGAGAACGGGGGCAAGATGAGGGCCCACAATACCGGCGTTTCCCTGGCGGAGGGGGACCTTTTCGTATGCCTTGATTCCGATGATGTCTTTACAAAAAGCGCCGTAGAAGACCTGCTTGCGGCATATGACAGGGCAAAGGCAGGTGAGGGAGGCGGCCGTGTCGGCGGAGTGGTGGCCCATAAGGGGGTATCCGGCAAAGAGATATATGCGGGGGTAGATTTCCCGATAAGCGGACTTTCAACCCTCTACGGGCTCTATCTCAAGGGCTTTTCGGGGGAGACCACCTTAATGTACGAGACCGCCATCCTGGCAGAATTTCCCTTTCCGGAGATAGAGGGCGAAAAATATGTACCAGAGGACTATATTTATGATAAAATAGACAATGTATGTGTACTTGCCATACTGCCCGCAATAGTCACGGTCTGTGAGATTGTGTCCGACGGGTACACGGTATCGGTCAAAAAGCTGAAGCGCGATAATCCCTGCGCCTTTTATCTTTTTTACGAACAGAGGGCATTCATCACACCGCCGGGTATACAAAAGCTTAAGTATCTGGGGCGTTTTGTCATATATGCCGGACGTTCGCATCATAAGGCGGCCGGGGGACGGATAAGCCTGCCTGCGATCATCTGCGGATATCTGTATGCGCTCTTCCTGCTCATTTGCCGTAAGGAGTAGAGGGCTTTGAACAAGAAGCAGTTTCAGAAAAGATCATATGTCTTTGCCGTTTCGATCCTGATAATGATGTTCGAGACGGGGATAATGCTCTATGTATGGTTCTGGCATTACAATACGAGGATCCCGAAAGCCTTTGCATTCTGGGGTCATGTTTTTATTGCCTTCATTTACTTTGTAATACTCCTCTTTGCCTCGGTCATGTACGGAGGTCTCAAGATCGGATCCTTCAGGATGATAGAGCTGGCCCTGTCCCAGGGCTTTGCCACCCTTATCACCAACATACTCTTCTACGGGGTCATCTGCCTGCTGGCTTATCGTTTCCCTACTGTGATACCCCTTATAGTGGGCATGCTGGTCCAGTGCCTGGCCATAAGCTTATGGATCATACTGGCCACTCTGGGCTACCGGGCCCTTTTCCCGCCGACCGACGTTCTGCTGATCTACGGGGGCAGCACCAGCGATATAATAATCGAAAAGTTCAAGACCAGACGCCACCAGTTTGCGGTAACGGATTCCATAAGCGTTTCGGAGGATATGGACCGGATCATAAGTCAGATACCAAAGCACGAGGCCGTCATGCTCTGGGACATACCCAACGAGATCAGGAATACGGTCTTTAAGACCTGTTACGAGAATAATGTGGAGATATATGTAAGTCCCAAGATAACCGACATAGTACTTCGGGGATCCCAGAACCTGCATCTTTTCGACACCCCCGTGATGTTCACCAAGTCCGACCCGGTCGAGGCGGAACAGAGGCTTATCAAGAGACTCTTTGACATAGTGCTCGCCGCCGTCATGATAGTCATCACCTCGCCGGTAATGCTGATAGTGGCCATAGCGGTAAAGGCCTGCGACGGCGGGAGTGTGTTCTACAAACAGACAAGGTGTACCAAGGGGAACAGGGAATTTGAGATCATAAAATTCCGCAGCATGATAGAGGAAGCGGAGAGTAACGGCCGGGCAGTCCTTGCGGCAAAGGATGATGACAGGATCACCCCTGTGGGAAAAGTCATAAGGAAGCTGCGTCTTGATGAGCTTCCCCAGCTCTTTAACGTCATAAAGGGCGATATGTCCTTTGTGGGCCCCCGTCCGGAACGCCCGGAGATCATAAAAAAATACACAAAGATCATGCCGGAATTCGCATACAGGACAAAGGTCATGGCAGGTATAACCGGCTATGCCCAGGTATACGGAAAATACAACACGAGACCCTATGACAAATTAAAGCTGGATCTGTATTATATCGAGAATTATTCCATCTGGCTGGACCTGTGGATGCTGATCCTGACCGTTAAGACCATGCTCCTTATAGGAAGCACGGAAGGTGTAACACAGGGATACGGCTTTCCGACGGATGAGGATGATGATGAATAGGACAGTCTCCGTGATCGTGCCCGTATATAACGCAGCGGATGTGATCGCCGAAACGATAGCATCCGTCCTGGGCCAGACCTATACAGATACCGAGCTCATCCTTGTCGATGACGGCTCTTTGGATGAGAGCAGGACAGTCATCTCATCTTTCCTGTCGGACAGGGTAAAGCTTATATCCAACGAAAACCCGAAGGGAGCCGCAGGCGCAAGGAACACGGGGATAAGTGCCGCGCAGGGCAGATATATAGCCTTCATGGATGCGGACGATCTGTGGGATAAGGATAAGCTTGCAAAGCAGATCGCCTTCATGGAAAAAGAGGGGGCGGCATTTTCTTTTACGGGTTACGAATTTGCCGATAAGAACGGGAAGGGCCTCGGAAGGATAGTGAAGGTCCCGCAGAGGATCACTTACCGCCAGGCCTTAAAGAACACGACCATATTTACCAGCACGGTGATATTTGACCTGTCAAAGCTTTCGAAAGAAGACATAATGATGCCCTATGTCTTAAGCGAGGACACGGCCACCTGGTGGCGGGTCCTGAAAAAGACAGGCATTGCCTTCGGTTTTGATGAGAACCTCTGCCTCTACAGGAGGACGGGCTCCTCACTTTCGTCCGACAAGGTGGAGGCGCTAAGGAGGATATGGAACCTCTACAGAAAGGTTGAAGGCCTGGGCCTTATAGACAGCGCGGTATGCTTCTGTTTCTGGGCTGTCCGTGCTGTGGCAAGGAGAGTATAGATGAACATGCAGGTCCTCTTATCCGCCATGTATCTTGAGGATGAGAATTATATAGATACCCTTAACATAAAGACAGACTGCCTGGTCATCAACCAGTGCGACAGGGAGTGCGACAAAAAGATAAGGCACGATACGGGTGAGGCTTCCTGTGATGTCAGGTACATAGAGACAAGGCAGAGGGGCCTGTCGAAAAGCCGGAACATGGCCATGGATGAGGCGAGCGCAGACATCTGCATATTCTGTGACAATGATGTGGAGTATGTAAAGGGTTATGACAGGATCATAAAAGATGCTTTTGACAGGTATGATGACGCCGATGTCATCGTCTTTTTTATTAAAAGACCCGAAAGGACAAAGCCGGTATTTTCAAAGCCCGGACGTATGGGGTATCTGTCGGTCCTTAAGATATTTTCTCCCGAGATCGCCTTTTTGCGAAAGAACCTGTCCGGCATACGGTTTGATGAGGACTTCGGAGCCGGGGCAAAGTATTACATGGGAGAGGAGAACATCTTCCTCTACGACTGCCTGAAAAAGGGAAAGAAGATAATGTATGTACCGACCATGATAGCCTGTGTGAGGGATGAGCCATCCACATGGTATCAGGGAATGGACGAGCGCTTCTTTGTATCAAGAGGGGCAGGTTATGAGGCCATGTCCCGGTGGTTTTCCCTTATACTGATCCTGCAGTTCGCCATAAGAAAGAGAAAGATGTACACGGACAGGATAAGCACTAAAAGGGCTGTTGCCAAAATGTTGGAAGGACGCAGGGAATACAGAAGAAGATGAGGATATTTCTGGCGGGTGATCACTTTACGGGAACGGGTCCCGCTAACGTGACGGACCATTATATAGAAAATCTCCCCGAGGGGACACTGTATCAGAAGATGAAAAGCAAGGTCATGCGCCTTTTTGAGATAGTGATAAAGACCCTGCGGTCTGACCTGGTGGTATATTCGGGCTACTCAAAACAGAACATCTTTGGCCTTGGCCTGGCCGGCCGCCTGAAAAAGCCCTCTGCCTATATCTTTCACGGCTGTGTCGAATATGAGAATGCCATCAATCTCGAGCCTGATGAGAAGATGACAAGGGTAGAGAGGAAGACTTTGGAGCTTGCGGATCTTATCATATGTGTGAGCGAGACCTTCTGCCTGTGGGCAAAAGAATTCTATCCCATGTATGCCCATAAGATCACCTTTGTCACAAACGGTATCGATGAGCCGGCAGGGGGAGGCGGGGATAAAGAGCGCGACCCCCATATGATACTTTCTGTCGGCGGAGGCATGCCCAGGAAGAAGATCATACACATATGCGAGGCCGTGGATAAGCTGCGGCGCGGGTATGATGATAAGCTATACCTTTGTATCATAGGGGCCGACGGAGCGGATTCCGGCCGGATAAGGTCATACCCTTTTGTCGACGACAGGGGACTTGTGTCGGTCCGGGAGGCTTACGATCTCTACAGATCCGCCGCCCTCTTTGTACAGAACAGCTGCTTTGAGACCTTCGGCCTGGCTCCCCTTGAGGCGCTCTCGGCCGGCTGTCCCATCCTCTGCAGCCGTCATGTTGGGGCTCTTTCCCTGATAAAGGGGGCCGGGGACAGCGATGTGATAGAAAGATACGACGATCCCGATGAGATCGCCGCAAAGATAAAAAAGATACTGGAAGATCCCAATGCAGGGAGACTGGCGGGCTCTGTGGAATGGGAGAAGGATTCATGGAAGGAAAGAAGCAGGGAGCTTACCGGGCTCCTGTCGGGACTTATCTTAAAGAGATAAAAGAAGGGATACGGGCAAAAGATATAGTAAATACCATTCTGCTTGCCCTTCTCTTCGCCTTTTACACACTTACTTTTTTTGTGCCCAGATTTTACGGGCTGACCGAAAAGTATGTGGGTCTTTTTGTATTTGCCGTCCTCTTTGTCATGGCCTGCGTCAATGTGAACGTGGCAGAAAAGTTAAAGACAAAGGACAGGCCTTTTATCGTCCTCTGCCTTCTTGCCCTTGTTACCCTTGTAAATATCCTGATAGTCGACAGCGGCTTCGGCTGTTTTTTCGTGGCGGCCGATTTTGCCCTCATATGGTACCTGTGCACCGAGATCCGCTTCTTCAAGTGGCAGAGTGACCTTTTCGGGGCCCTATATACCCTTATGATCATATACTGGTTCTTCGGGGTATATACGTGGATGTTTGCCGATTACACCTCATTTGCCATGAACACGAACACGGCGGCTACCTTTACCGTCTTTTCCATGCTCTGTGTTCTGGTCTTTCTTGAAGGTCTCTATGAAAGATACCCTATAGCGGGCCTTTTTATCACCATGGCCCTTGTAAAGTGCTTCCAGATAAGCCTCTATCACAGGTCCCGGGGGGCCTTTGTCATGCTGGGGGCATATATGGTCTTCAGATATATCATTCCCCAAAAGGTGTGGCAGAAGAAGGGCTTCTACAGGGCCGTCTGCCTGATTTCGACTTTGGGGAGCCTTGTCTTTGTCCTGCTTTATATAGGACTTGGAGCATCCGGCGTCAATTTCAGGATGCCTTTCTTCTACAAGAACCTTTTCTCGGGACGTGAAGCCATATGGAGTGAGTTCCTTGCCCTCTTTATGAAAAAGCCCCTTACCGGGATCGGGACAAACGTGACCATAACTTCCTTCTTTGAATTCAACGTTCACAACGCCATGCTGAACATCCTGGTCATCCACGGGATCATAGTGTTCGCCCTTACCCTTTACCTTATGTTCAAACGCTGGAGCCGGGGAAGGGAAGGCGCAGGCGGCAGAAGGTTTGCGGCTCTTGCCGCGATCTTTGCGGTGTGCATTGAATCCTTTTTCGATGTGGATCTGATATGGACAAACTATACACTGAATGTCTTTTTCCTCCTTCTTGCAGCCTTCGGAGGAAACCGTGATAAGGAACCTGAAGCTGAAGCTTTAAAGGGGGATGCCATCTCATGAAAAAAGCCGGAAAGGGACAAAGATCCGGATACAGGTATCTTGCCGGGAACATCGCCCTCTTCTCGGTCAGTAATTTCGTGTCCAAGATACTGGTCTTTCTTCTGGTCCCCCTCTATACGGGTGTCCTTACCACCAGGGAATACGGTATAGCCGACCTGATGCAGGTCACCCTCCTGCTCCTGGTCCCGGCCCTTACCATAAATATAGGTGAGGCAGCCCTCCGTTTCGGGATAGACGAGCCTGAAAAAAGAGGAGGGATACTGCGGACCGGTCTGTCACTGGTATGCCGGGCCGATGCCATCACCGTGGGACTATGCATAATAGGCTTTGCCTTTGCCGACCGGCAGATGAGGTGGTACATCTTCCTTTTCTGCATCCTCTTTGCGGCCAATTCCCTGTATGAATTCCTGATCATGTACTTCCAGGGATGCGAGAGGGTATACATAGTCGTGATCGGATCCATCACCTCAACAGCGGTGATGATCCTGTCCAATATAATCTTTCTGCTGGTGATACGAACGGGTCTGTCCGGTTACATAGGGTCCCAGATAGGGGCCTTCTTTACGGCATCCCTCGTGATGCTTTATCTTGCAAAGCGGGAGGGGATACTTGGCACTGCCGCAGAGGACGAGGACCTTAAGCGGCGCATGCTCACCTACAGCACTCCCATGATAGCCTATTCCACGGGGAGCTGGGTAAACAATGCGGCCGACCGTTACATAGTCCTTGCCATATGCGGGGCGGCGGCTAACGGCCTCTACGGGGTGGCCTACAAGATACCCGCCATACTCATGGTCTTCCAGAGGATATTCGCCCAGGCCTGGCAGATGAGTGCGACAAAAAGCTATAAGGATGAGAACAGCAAAGAATTCTTCACCAACATGTACAGGATATATAACTGCTTTATGGTAATAGGATGTGCCGTTCTGACGGTACTGGTCGAGCCTGTGGCTTCCTTTCTCTTCAGGAAGGATTTCTATGAAGCCTGGATATTTGTCCCGCCTCTTCTCATCTCTGTGATATTCGGGGCCCTGACGGGATTTCTTGGCTCCATATGCCTTGCCCATGAGGATTCAAAGTCCATGGGCCTTGCGACCGGGGCCGGTGCCCTGACAAACGTTGCCTTAAACTTTGCCATGATACCCCGATTTGGTCCCATGGGAGCTGCGGTCGCAACGGCAATAAGTTATGCCATGATGTGGCTGCTTGCCTACAGATTCGTAAGGCGGCATGTGACCATAGAAAACAACATGTTCACGGATGTCTTCGCATATCTTGTCCTTATCGCCATCTGCGTGGCGATGACGGGCAGGATAGGGGGACGATATGTGATCTGTACCATACTGACCCTGCTTCTGATACTTGTATATCATTCGGAGGTGGCGGGCATAGCCGGAAGGGTACCGGCACTTGTAAGGAGCTTTATCGGTGGAAACAAAAAAGGTCAGTGACAGGAGAATAAAAGCCGGGAACATACTGGTCGTGGCAGCCTGTATCATACTCTCTTTCGCCTTATGGAACGAACATGAGTGGTATGAGCTTTTAGTACCTTACGCTACCGCCTTTACCTTTCTTGTCCTTACCGCGACTGCCCTTTGCTGTGTTCCCGTCTCTTATGCCCTAAGGGATCCGGAATTCTATCTGGTCGTGGGAGGCTGCCTTGTTGCCGCCATAAACATATTCGCGGTTCATTCCGGCAAGGGAGCCTGGCTTACCGCATCCGGCCTTCTTCTTGCCATATATCTGTCTGACAAGATAAGGTTTTCCATGCCTTATATCCTCTTTATGTGCATAGTCACGGGCTTCTATTTTTACTACTGGACCTTTGACGTAAAGGGGTATTTCAAGGGTTATAACACCAACTACGGGGGACTGGTCCTCATAACAG
>JAILLI010000060.1 GCA_024693225.1 Lachnospiraceae bacterium | reverse complement strand
CCCCAACCCTGTCATCGCGAAGGGCTTCATCAACAAGTTCTTTGACCCGGTTCTGTTCCCTGAGCCGGCTGACCAGATCTTCATTGGCTACCAGGATCTCCCGGTCACTTTCAAGATATGTATGGAGGAAATGGAAAAACTCATCCGGCCCGTTCACTATCAGGCTGTCGGGTATAAGAAGATAGGTGCCTTTGGCAGGCAGGTCGGTAACACCGTCCTTCAGCCTTTTGATCTCAGCCGCCCGCTCAAACATGCGGTCTTCATCATCATAGAGCACGCAGAATGTGTCATCGTCGATACGGAAAGCCGGCTCGGGTCCGAGATTGACCAGAGCCCTTGCAGTACGCATGACGGCAGACTGCTCCATGCCGTAATCAACGTAGCTCGTCATATAATGGATCTTGGCCGTAAACATGGAAAAACGCTTACCGAACTTGTATTTATCATGTACATATGCAGAAAGCGCGCTCGAGGTAAACAGTCCCGTAGATCCGTCAATGTATTCGCTCGGATTTTCCAGCTGTATATAAAGGATGACCATGCCGAAGGAAGAAGCAAACCCTACAAGCAGGATCTCGGGTGCGATAAACTGGATAGCGGCCGCAAGAAGCCATATCCCCTGCCACAAAAGCATGGCAGTGAATCTTCTGCCCGGCATTTCCTTTCTGTAAGCAAAGGTAAGAATTATCGTGGACAGGATAAATATTGCGGAAAGCAGATAGGCAACCGTTGTGGACGGACCGAAAGAATACACGATACGTCCACTGGTCGTAAAATCGATCGGCAAAATAAGCATCAGCAGCTCGCCGACACAGAATATCGTGTGAAAGGTGATCCTTACGATCTTTGTCCATGTTTTGTCTCTCGGAAGCAGGTTTGTCGATACATAAAGATATCCGAAATAACCCTGAAGGACCAGAAGCATTATATATAGCTTACATACCACACCGGTCATTATACGGTTAAATCCGCCATACGTGGACTGATTTATCAATACGATCGACAGAAGGTCGAATACAAGACAGGCAAAACATGCATATATAGCGCGCTGAAACAGCTTGCGGTTCATAAGGTCAAGCTTCTTCTCACGATGGAACATGACTGATATCGTGAATATGATAAACAGCGCACAGCATTGAAGTTCGATATTCATCTCGATGCCAGCTCCTTCTTGGTAGATTATACCACATTATTAAAAAATTGTTTTGACGGAATACACTTGAATTGATATAATACAGAAGTTGTTATAGCAGATATAGGAAAGATATGACTCTTTCCGATGGTACGTACGGCTATAGCCAAGCGGTAAGGCACAGGATTTTGATTCCTGCATTCGCTGGTTCAAATCCAGCTAGCCGTGTAATGTTGTAAGGAGGAGCCCACGAAGTGGGAGGATTCCTTGCTACACCGCGAGGCCCATCGCGAAGCGATCCTTATGGCCGAGCGACCATATAGGCGGAGCGCCGCTTGAGCGGGTACGGCCCGCTATATAACACCGTGAGGCCCTGCAGCGGCCGAGCGGACTTATCTTTATACATATGGGATACTAGCTCAGTTGGTAGAGCACCTGACTTTTAATCAGGTTGTCGGGGGTTCGAATCCCCCGTGTCTCATGTCCTAAGGAGGGACTCGACAAAAAACTCACGCGAAAGCGTGGGTTTTTTGTTGGGAGGATTCCTTAGGACCAATTCCAAAGTCAGTAAAATCAAGGGTTTCACGAAAGGCATTTGAACAAAGCATTCAAAAAGTCATTCAAAGTATTCAAAAAGTTGTAAAAACACTATTTGAGGAAAGGAGAAATCCTGCAGACTTGTAAAAGAAGAGCAGAAAACTGCTCTTCTTTTATAATTTGAGACAGAACAGAAATAATACATAAGTGGCTTAAGATGATATAATTAATTACAATGTAAATATCAAATTGTGTGAAAAAGGCTAGCGAGTAGGGAAAGAATGAGAAATATAGGAAATAGAATAAAAGAAAAAAGAATAGAAATGGGATTGTCTCAAGAGGAACTAGCTCGAAAAGCGGGATATGCATCAAGATCATCGATTCAAAAGATAGAAGATTCGCGTGGAGTTCCAGCTAAAAGTATCAAGGATATTATAGTTTAACAGAGGAGGAACCAACTCCGCGATACATTTCCTGTAATCAGTTAAAACTAGCATAAATCAGGGCATTTTCGGCTATTCACCATATTTATAGCTTTCAATTATCCTGATTCGGCGCTGCCGGTGAAAGGATGATTATGATACCTAAATAATATAAAACATGAAAACTGATTAAATGCGAGGTTATGTCTGAGCAAATTATTTTTATTGCGTAGTCTCATAAGGCGGGTCTTGTGAGTATTTACCATACATGATAAGGCATAAATTCGTTAAAAATGTCCCTTGAAATTACATAAAAAAATATGGTAAATTACATCATATAACGTGTGGCAGATACTGCGTAAATCCAGTTATCTGCCACTATTTTTTATACCAGAGAAAGAGAGGGAAAAAGATGAAACGGGTACAGGCGGCATGTATTTGCCAGACGCTCCAATTCTCCCAGAAAGATGAGCCTTCAAAGGATCGTAACGAGAAACTGTCAAGGGAAGAGATCGAGAAGTACAAGCAGTCTCTTGAGAGATCAAAGACAGAGTATAGAATCCTCGAAGAGAAAAAGCAGGCTGATGGTTCTATTGTGATTAAGGTGATAAAACAGTACAACAACAGCCCTGTTGGGGATTATCTTAAATAACAGAATAGGAAATAGTGAAAGCGTGTAGCCCATCGGCGTAAGTCCGGCTGTGGTTACACGCTTTATTTGTGTGAGGAGGTTTATGAAAAGATGAGCGAGAATGAGAACCGGTTTCTTGGAGAGGAGCCGGTTGGAAGCTTGATGCGAAAGTATGCGATACCATGCATCATCTCCCTGCTGGTAGGGGCGCTTTACAATATCGTGGATCAGATATTCATCGCAAATGCGACATATCTGGGTTCGTATGGCAATGCTGCAAACACTGTTGTATTTCCGCTTACCGTTATAGCCCTTGCTATAGCTGTCATGATCGGAGACGGGTGCTGTGCATTTGTGGCCCTAAGCCTTGGTAAGCAGGAACCGGACAGGGCAAAGAAAAGCGTGGGCAATTCCATAGTGCTGATGATAGCGAGCGGCATCCTGCTGATGATCATATATCTGATCTTCAGTAATGCGATCATAACCATGTTTGGCGGG
>JAILLI010000044.1 GCA_024693225.1 Lachnospiraceae bacterium | reverse complement strand
GGATATAGCCCAGAATGCCATGGATCAGGCCGAGAGCACGACCGAGGCCAGCGAATCGGTCAAGGTCATGAGCGAACTCATCACCCAGTCCAAGACAAGGCTGGACGGTATCAGAGGTGTATCGGGCGATGTCAAGGAGTCCACGCATTCGGCAAATGACAGCCTGATCAAGCTGCAAAAGTCCAACCTCGAGGTTACAAGGGTTACCGATGAGATAGCCGGAGCCATTTCCGGAACCAGCGAATCTGCCGACAAGATCAAGGAAGCGGCCAACCTCATCACGGGTATCGCAGGCCAGACAAACCTCCTGTCCCTCAACGCTTCCATCGAGGCAGCAAGGGCAGGCGAGGCAGGAAGAGGCTTTGCGGTTGTTGCGACCGAGATATCGGACCTTTCGGAAAAATCAAACCAGGCTGCAACGGAGATACAGAACATCATAGAAGAGCTTCTGAACAATTCGGAGCGTTCGGTATCGAAGATAAAGCAGGCAAAGGATATAACAAAGGAGCAGACAGAGCTTCTTGATGCCGCCATCGCCGAGTTCTCCACGGCAAGGGGCGGACTTGACGAGAGCATACAGGGTATAGCCGATGTCGGAGATGCGACCGACAGGATCGACAGCTCCAAGGAATCGGTTTTCGCAGCGGTAAACGGTCTGGCATCCATAGCGGAAGCCAATGCGTCGTCAACCCAGGAGACCGCAGACAGCGTGCAGCGTGCCAAGGAGTG
Organism: Lachnospiraceae bacterium; assembly: GCA_024693225.1. Lineage (GTDB taxonomy): Bacteria > Bacillota > Clostridia > Lachnospirales > Lachnospiraceae > UBA2868. Next base: position 4,787 of record JAILLI010000044.1, on the reverse strand, counting down.
CGCTTCGGACGTCGACACCAAGGCCAGGGAGCTTTCAAGGACGGCCCAGATCCTGTCCCAGGAAGCAGGTAAGTGGACAATGTAAGCTTTGTTTATCAGCTGGATAAATACCGGCCCCGCAGACGGATCTGTCTGCGGGGTTTGTTTTATGACAAATCCGGTGGAAGAAAGCAACCCTGATATGTTATTATGTAGTAAGTCATATGTGGCCCCTGAACATGGAAAGCGCCAGTTATTCCGGGCCGTAGCTTGGGAGAAAAAGGAGAAGGACTATGAAATATGATCTGCTGTGCGGCGAAAAGGTATCGGCACTGGGCTTTGGGGCAATGCGCCTTCCCTTTATGGAAGACGGGTCCATAGACCAGGCACAGGTAGAGGCCATGACGGCCCATGCCATGGAGAACGGGGTAAACTATTTTGATACGGCCTACCCTTACCATAACGGCCTGTCGGAGATCTCTATCGGAAAGGCCCTGGCAAAGTATCCGCGTGACAGTTTTCTGCTGGCTGATAAATTCCCCGGTCACCAGTTTATGAAAAAATATGACTGCGAAGGCATCTTTAATGAACAGCTTGCAAAATGCGGGGTGGACTACTTTGATTTCTATCTGCTCCACAACATATACGAGAACAGCCTTGCGACTTATATGAACAAGGATTACGGGATCGTGGACTATTTTCTCAAACAGAAGGAGCTTGGCAGGATAAAGCACCTGGGATTTTCAACCCATGTCCGGGCGGAAAATCTCGAAGAGGTACTGGACCTTCTTGCGGGTAAGGTTGAGTTCTGTCAGATCCAGCTCAACTACCTGGACTGGACCCTTCAGGACGCAAAAAAGAAAGTAAAGCTCCTCGGTGAAAGGGGCATTCCCATAATAGTGATGGAGCCCCTGAGGGGCGGCAGGCTTGCCGACGTCGGGGAAGAGAACAATGCAAGGCTTAAGGCCAAAAGACCGGACGAATCTATAGCGTCATGGTCCTTCAGATGGCTTATGCAGGTACAGGGGGTGGCAACGATCTTAAGCGGCATGTCAAGCCTCGACCAGATGAAGGACAATGTCGCGACCTTTAACAAACTGGCTCCTCTGGACAGGAGTGAATGCGAGATGCTCCTTGAGATAGCCGATACGCTGAAGAAGGGAGTTCCCTGTACTTCATGCAGGTACTGCTGCAGCGGCTGTCCGGCAAAGCTTGATATCCCCATGCTCCTGGCTGGATATAACGATCTGAAGTTCGCCTCGGCAATGACCGTGAAGATGCAGATGGACGGAACACCCGCGGATAAGTGGCCCGACAAGTGTATCGGGTGCGGGGCCTGTGCGGCCGTCTGTCCCCAGCATATAGACATTCCGGCCGTTTTGAAGGAATTTGACCAAATGCTCCGGACCGGTCCCACCTGGGCGGATATGTGCAGGGAGAGGGAAGAGATAGCAGAGAAGATGAGACAGGAGGCAAAAGGGTGATCCCCGATTGCCAAAAACCCTAAAAAGATATATCATCAATAAAGCAGCCAACCTTAAGAAAAGAAGGGAAAAGGATCTATGCCGGGATATATTTACAGGGCCATGGGGCCTGACGGAAAAGAAAAGAAGGGAAACGTGACTGCCACAAACGTGGAACAGGCAGCCAGCAAGCTCAAAGCCGACGGCCTGATCGTCATGAGGCTTGAACCGGAGAGTGCCTTAAACAAGGAGATAACCTTCGGGACACCCAGCGTCAAGGCAAGGGATTATGCCGTGTTCTGCCGCCAGTTCGTAGCCATACTAAAGGCCGGTGTCAGCGTTATCAATGCCCTGCAGATGATGAGCGAGCAGACCGAGAACAAGGCGTTAAAGTCAGCGACCATCCGTCTTGTCGATGACCTTGGAAAAGGTGAGACCTTATCTTCAGCTATGAAGAAACAGAAGGTCTTCCCATCCATCTTTGTAAACCTTGTGGCAGCGGGCGAAGCAACAGGTTCGCTCGAGACGGCTTTTGAGAGAATGGCCCTTCAGTTCGAGAAGGAAGCTAAGCTCAAGGCCATCATCAAGAAGGCGACCATATATCCCATAATCGTCATGATAGTAGCCATAGGTGTCATAGTGGCCATGATGACCTTCGTTATCCCCAACTTCATGTCCATGTTCGAGGATATGGATGTTGAGATGCCCGCCATGACCAAGGCCGTAATAGCCATGTCGGATTTCTTTGTGGCCTACTGGTGGCTCCTTCTTATCATAGTCATAGCCTTCATAGCTTTTATAAAGATATACGGGCAGACCATAAGCGGCAGGACCCTGTTTGGCACCCTCAAGCTGAAGATGCCCGGAATGGGCCAGCTGCAGACCAAGACAAACTGTGCCACATTCGCAAGAACACTTTCGACATTGCTTCGTGCCGGCGTTCCCATGCTCGAGTCGCTTGAGATAACCGGCAATTCAATGGATGCAAATATACTCTTCCAGAAGGCTGTGTACCAGGCCAGGGACCAGGTCGGAAACGGTGTGTCACTGTCCAAGCCCATCAAGATGAGCGGCCTTTTCCCGCCCATGGTGGTCCACATGGTCTCCATCGGTGAAGAGACCGGTGAACTTGAGGACATGCTCGAGAACATAGCAGAGTATTATGAAGAGGAAGTTGCCGAGGCTACGGAGCAGATGATGGCTGTCATGGAGCCCCTCATCATCGTAGTCCTGGCTGTCATAGTCGGTGTTATCATCATGGCAATACTCCAGCCCATGCTGACACTCTACGACTCGATAGGAAATCTGTAAGATCAGGCGGACCGGCCGGTCTTCTACAGCCTGTTGTTCTGCTTAAGGGGAGATATAACAAGATTGAAAAAGATTTGGCTGGTCGCATTGCCCATAATATTTCAGAATCTGATCGATGCCGCGGTAAACAGCGCGGATGTCCTTATGCTCAACTACGTCGGTCAGTCTTCGATCAGTGCCGTGTCCCTTGCAAACAGCATGATCAGTATCTTTTTCATGTTCCTCTACGGGATAGGGACCGGTCTGGCCATGCTCGCCGCCCAGTATTACGGAAAAGGCGACTGCAGGACCATTGAGATCATCGAAGGCATAGGCCTGCGGTTCGCGCTTGCCGTTGCCCTTATAGGCGTGGCCTGCGCCCTGCTTATCCCCAAGACCCTTATGAGGATATATACAAATGATGAGGCTCTTATAGAGATAGGAGCCGGGTATCTTATGCTCATCGCTCCGAGTCTCATCTTCTGGGCCATAAGCTCGGTATACATGTCGATACTTCGGTGCATTGATAAGGTTTCGGTCAGCACCGTTCTCGAAGTGGTAGCTCTTATATCCAATGTTTTCCTTAATGCGGTATTTATATTCGGCCTGCTGGGGGCCCCTAAGCTTGGAGTGACCGGAGTCGCTTTAGCTACGGTCATCAGCCGCTTTATCCAGCTTGCGGGCTGCCTGTTCGTATCAGTTTCACTAAGACCCCCCGTTCCCCTGACTTTTAAGACCATATTTACAAGAAACCGTCTGCTGGAGCACGACTTTTTCACCATGTCCGTGCCTGCCATAGGCAACGATCTGGCCTGGGGCCTTGCTTTTTCCATGTATTCGGCCATTATGGGTCATCTGGGAGATGATGCGGTTGCGGCATATTCCATCAACAACGTGATCAGGAACTTAGGGACCGTTCTGTGCTTTGGCGTGGCTGCGGCTGCAGGTATAGTGACCGGCCAGATCCTTGGCGAGGGAGACATGGAACGGGGGATAAAGTGCGGGCACACATGCTTCAAGATGTCCTTCATAACCGGGATCGTGGGAGGCCTTACAGCCCTTGCCCTGACCCCTGTGACACTTCATATCGTCAGCCTTTCCGAAACCGCTCTTGATTATCTGAAGTTCATGCTCCTTGTGAATACCTATTACATCACCGGAACAGCAGTCAATACCACGCTGATAGTTGGTATATTCAGGGCCGGAGGGGATTCCAAGTTCGGCTTCAAATGCGACATGATCGATATGTGGGTCTATGCCGTCCCCTTAGGCCTTATCGCGGCCTTCGTACTAAAGCTTCCGGTCAAGTGGGTCTATTTCCTGCTGTGCACCGACGAATTCGTCAAATGGCCCTGGGTATTCAGGCATTTCTACAGCCATAAATGGGCAAGGAACATAACCAGGGAGATTTGAAGAACTTGCCTCAAATGATAACAGATGATAACGGATGATAAATTTTTTTCGGAATGATAACAGATGATAACAGATGATAACAGATGATAAAATGATCCAAAAGAGACCGGTTAAAGGTTGTGGTTGCTGCGGCTATACCGTATAATGTATATACACGAGTTAGCACCAAGGAGGAGATATATGGAACAGGTTAGTATCAGGGCATGGGGAAACAGCCAGGGAATCAGGATAACCAAGGATATAATGGATGAGTTGGGACTTGCCGTGTCTGACGTTTTAGACGTGGAAACGTCAAAAGATACAATAATTCTCAGAAAAGCTTTCAGACACAAAACCTTTGAAGAAAGATTGGCAGACTATGACAATGAGATATCTGTTGCTGACTTTGAATGGGGCGAACCGCTCGGGAAGGAAATACTGTGAAAGATCTGTCTCAAGGGGATATTATTAAAATCGCAGGTTTTGCAAAAATACACTTTATTATTGTCAGCAAAAATGCATTTATAAAATCAACCGGTGTTTTTCATGTATGTCCCTTACTGAAGAATGTCCAGGCAGGACCGATCCATATTGCTGTTAAAGGTATAAAAGGAACCGAGGGAACGATTATTTGTGAGCAGATAAAGTTGATCGATCCGTCTG
>JAILLI010000024.1 GCA_024693225.1 Lachnospiraceae bacterium | reverse complement strand
CGTTATACCAATGATCCCTCCTATATCGATCTCTTTTACCGTGTGGCCGATTATTTTACGGCCAATCTGCCGGATGATCTGATCCCGTACTGGGACCTTGAATTTACTTCCTGGACGCAAAAGCAGCTGGAGGAGGACCCGCAGCCTTTCGATTCTTCGGCGGCATCCATAGCCGCCTGCGGCATGCTTGAAATGTCAAAATACCTGCCGCAGGATATGGCAGACAAATACAGGTCATACGCGAAAAAACTGATGAAGGCCCTGTACGATAAATGTGCCGTGCACGATCATACGGTTTCAAACGGCCTTGTCCTCCACAGTACTTATTCCAACCACTCCCCCTACAATACCTGCAACCATTACGGGGTGGATGAGTGCAATTCCTGGGGGGATTATTTCTATATGGAGGCACTGACGCGTCTTGACTGTGACTGGGAGGTATACTGGTAGGATGAGAGGAAGCGATTTTCTCGATATTGACCATCTTGAAACAAAAGATGACTTCATACGGCTCCTCTTTGGGATACTGGAGCCTTTAAAAGACCGTTATGACAGCTTCTGTTCAGGCCTTGATACCGGCAGGGTCTTTGCGCATTATGATGCAAAGGCGGCGGATATGGAGGCTTTCTCAAGACCTTTGTGGGGACTTGTACCCCTCTGGGCAGGAGGGGAAAAAGACGGTCCATGGGAAGAGCTTTCCCGGGAATTTGCCGGCATATATCAAAGAGGTCTGTGCAATGGTACGGATCCGGCTTCCGGCGGCTATTGGGGGGACTGTACGACCTTTGACCAGCGTTTTGTGGAAATGGCAGCCATCTCATACGGTCTGCTCTTTGCACCCGATATAGTCTGGGAACCTCTTGATGGGGGTCAGAAGCAGAGGCTGGCGGCTTATCTTAACAGGATCAATGAGAACGAGCTGCCTGTATGCAACTGGATACTCTTTGCCGTACTTGTGAACATTGCCCTCAAAAAGAGGGATATGCCCTACCGGCCCGATATGATCGAAAGGTACCTTGATGGCCTGGAAAGCTTCTATCTGGGTGACGGATGGTACTGTGACGGTGATTCGGGGCAGAAGGACTATTATATTTCCTTTGCCATACACTTTTACTGCCTGGTCTACGCCGTAGTCATGGAGAAGGAAGATGAGGAAAGGTCTGCCCTCTACAAAGCCAGAGCCATGGACTTTGCCAACAGTTTCATATCCTGGTTTGATGAGGACGGAGATGCCATACCCTTCGGCAGGTCATTGACCTACCGCTTTGCCCAGGTCTCATTCTTTTCGGCCTGTCTTATGGCAGGACTTGAGCCCTTTCCGGTTCCCGTAATGAAAGCTCTTATAAGGGGCCATCTTAAAAGCTGGCTGAGCAGGGACATATTCGACCGGGACGGTATACTCACCATAGGTTACGGCTATGCAAACCTGAACATGAGTGAGCGCTACAATGCCCAGGGATCCCCCTATTGGGCCATGAAGACATTTGCCTTCCTGATGCTTCCGGCAGATCATCCCTTCTTTATGCCGGATGCAGGAATTGATACCGCAAAGTTATTTAACCGGCCCATATGCTCCATGCCATACGCGGATATGCTCGTATATCATCATAAGAACCATACAACTGCATATGTGCCCGGGGTATACAGCCCCCGAGGCCATGGCCATATAGTTGAAAAATACGCCAAGTTTGCCTATGACAGCAAGTTCGGCATAAGCGTCAGCCGGTCACAGTATGAACTTTGTGAATGTGCACCGGACTGCATGCTGTCTTTTATGATAGACGGATACGTGTATGTCAGGAGGATATGTGAGGATCATACAATAACTGATACTTCAGTCATTTCAGTCTGGAGCCCTTATCCCGGGATCAGGGTAAGGACAAGTCTTATACCGGATGAGACGGGACACAGGCGGATCCATGAGATAGAAAGCGATATAGACTGCCTGGCACTGGACAGTGGCTTTGCCATAAGACGGGACGATATCGAAAACGTCGGCATGAAGGTAAGTGATGAAAAAAATGTCAGCAGCGTATCAAATAAATATTGCGAATGCATCGTGACAGGGCATATGATAGATGGTAGAGCCGATGATGTGAAGGGAAGATCCTATATTGCAGATCCCGGAACACATCTTCTGTATCCCAAAACGATGATCCCTGCAGTGGAATATCGTATCAGGAAGGGCAGGAGTGTCCTGACGACGGAAATAAAAAGTAAATGGTTTTAGTACAGACATATAACAAAGGAGGAATGAAGAAGATGGAAGTAAGAACGGCAGCTTCGCCAAAGGATGTCAGATACTATGACACAACAAGGCTTCGGGAGGAATTCCTGATACCTGAGGTCTTCAAAAAAGATGAGATAACGTTTGTTTACAGTCATGTGGACAGAATCATCACAGGCGGTGCAATGCCTGTCGGTAAGGAACTGAAGCTTGATGCCGCAGATGAGCTTCGGGCAGAATACTTTCTTGAAAGAAGAGAGATGGGCGTTATCAATATAGGGGGAGGCGGGACGATCAAAGCAGACGGCCGTACCTATAAGGTAGCCCACAGGGAGGCCATGTATCTGGGTATGGGAACCCGCGAGATCTCCTTTGCAAGTGATGATCCCAAAGAACCTGCAAAGTTCTACATCAATTCGACACCTGCCCACAGAGCCTGTCCGACTGTCCTTATCAGGCAGGAGGGGACTGCTGAAGACGGCGTTGTTATCGTAAAGGATGAAAACAAGGTACATCTGGGAACGCCCGAAGAATCCAATGTTCGTACCATCTGCAAATATATACTTCCCGGCCAGGTGGAGAGCTGTCAGCTGGTAATGGGAATGACCCATCTCGAGCCCGGCAGCGTCTGGAATTCAATGCCCTGTCATACCCATGACCGCCGCATGGAAGTGTATCTGTATTTCGAAGTGCCCGAGGACGGTTTTGTGATGCATTATATGGGAGAGCCAGATGAGACAAGGCATATCGTCATGAGGAACGAGCAGGCTGTGATCTCGCCCAGCTGGTCCATCCATTGCGGATGCGGATCTTCAAACTATACCTTTATCTGGGGAATGGCAGGAGAGAACCAGGTCTTCTCCGATATGGACAACGTAACGTCTGATATGCTTCGCTAGCAGCATTAAAGGAGGAAATGAAATGAGTATCTTGAACAGTTTTTCGCTTGAAGGAAAGGTTGCCTGGATCACGGGCGCTTCCTACGGTATCGGTTTTGCCATTGCCTGTGCCTATGCAGAGGCCGGAGCGACCATTGTATTTAATGATATAAACCGGGACCTGGTCGACAAGGGACTTGCATCCTATAAGGAAAAAGGTATCAGTGCACACGGCTATGTATGTGACGTTACGGATGAGACCGCCGTAAATGCACTTGTAAAACAGATCGAGCAGGAAGTGGGGAAGATAAACATACTGGTAAATAATGCCGGTATCATCAAGCGTATCCCCATGTGTGAGATGAGTGCAGACCAGTTCAGGCAGGTCATTGATGTCGACCTTAATGCACCCTTTATCGTATCCAAGGCAGTAATCCCCGCCATGATCGAGATGGGAGGGGGCAAGATCATCAATATCTGCTCCATGATGTCCGAGCTTGGAAGGGAAACGGTATCGGCATATGCCGCAGCAAAGGGCGGACTTAAGATGCTGACAAGGAATATAGCGTCGGAATACGGTAAATACAATATCCAATGTAACGGTATAGGACCCGGATATATAGCAACACCGCAGACCGCTCCTCTTCGCGAGAAGCAGCCGGACGGAAGCCGCCATCCTTTTGACAGCTTCATCATCAGCAAGACACCGGCAGAGCGGTGGGGAAGTACGGATGACCTGATGGGTCCCGCAGTCTTCCTGGCCTCAGCGGCATCTGATTTTGTCAACGGCCATGTCCTTTACGTGGACGGCGGCATACTGGCATATATCGGTAAGCAGCCGAGCTAGTACAGTTCGTACTATTCTTTCAGGTATCGTGAGGATACCGGAAATTCAAAATAAGTATCGGGATAAGGCTCATCCTTGAGGGTGAAATGCCACCATTCACAATCTATCGTATCAAACCCGTTACGGATCATCACCTGCTGCAGGAGCATACGG
>JAILLI010000206.1 GCA_024693225.1 Lachnospiraceae bacterium | reverse complement strand
AATCAGACCAGCTCTTAGAAGAAGATCCTCCGTCAGAAGAGGAACCGTCTGAGGAAGAAGTAGAGCTGCTTGATGATTTCGAGCCTGAAAAAGCGCCCGAGGAGCCCGAAGAGGAAGATCAGCAGGAGATCAAGGCATATTTCGGAGCCAGAGAGTTCGTTGCTACCGGAGTATTTCCAGAAAATGCTGAATTAGTCGTTATACCAGTGGAAAAAGAGGATATCGAGGAATCGATAGATGAGGATTTCATTATTTATGAAGCATATGATATTTCGATCATGGCAGATGACATCAAATGGGAGCCGGACGACGATGATCTGGTGAATATCATCATTAAGAATATCAAGTTTTCCAATGAGGATGATGTCGAAGAGGAATTTGATTATACGGATACCACGGTGCTTCATATAGATGACGATGATAATGTGGAAGCCATCGCTTGCGATGTTACAGAAGAAGACGGGGGCTATCACTCACTTGAGTTTAAGACACCGGGCTTTTCAACCTTTGTCATTGGCGGATATACGTACAATACCGACAATGCCCTAAGGACATGGAACATAGGTATAAACGGCTCTTCAAGCGTTAAAGCATCCATGTTTTATCTTAATACGGTTGATGATTCAGACGGATATGAACTGATAATATCAGGAACCGGAGCGACAAAGGATTACGGTTCGGGAGATTTTGCCCCCTGGTACAGCGAACCTTATAAGAGCAAGCTGAAATCTGTGTATATTTCAGAGGGAATCACTACACTCGGCGGGTGTAGCTTCTATACAAATTCAAACATTACTACAGTAACCTTACCAAGTACGCTCACTGCGATCAGGGATTACGCGTTCTGTTCGTGTTCAGGACTTGCTATTACATCACTCCCTGACAGCATAACAAGCGTAGGATATTGCTCGTTTTGGGGCTGTTCACAAATGGCTATTACCAAGTTTCCGGACAGTCTTTCAACCCTGGGAGCCTACGCATTTGCCTACTGTTCAATGATGGATCCCGTATCTATTCCAAGCGGTATAACGGTCATTCCGGACTATGCTTTTTCAACATGCTACAGGTGGACGATCAAAGAAATACCGGAAGGAGTAACATCAATAGGGGATCATGCATTTGATGGCTGTTCAAGGATAAAGGAATTAACTCTTCCCAGTACCTTAACGCATATCGGAAGCGGGGCATTCGATATGCTAATTAATTGTAACAAGGGTATTCATCTTAATAATGTAACGCTAGCTGACGACCATGAGGTGACGTTATTTCATTATAACGATGATAATGAATATGTTGACACACTGAGGGCAGGAGTGCTGTATAATGTGACCCTTACCAGGGACAAGAAGCAGGATAGTGTCGAGGTCATCATTAGATTTGAAGATTATAACGGCAGCACCAGACCGGACTCATTAACCGTGGTGTTTGGAGCAGTATATTCTTCGGGCGATACTTTAAGAAAGACTATAAATCTTGGTGATATGTCCGGATCGGCCCCTAATATACATTTTTATGAAAGCGTAGATAAGTTTTATACAGAACTCATAAATATACCTTTTGATCCGCCGGAGGGATACGATATTGCAGTCCAAAGGGCTGACACAGCGGAGGCGACTGTAGAGTTCATCTTTACTCTTAAAACTAACTATACAGTCTCTCTCCCGGCTATGATCGATAACATCTCGGACGGTGGAGCCATAACCGTGTCGGGTGTTATTCCGAAAAGGAAAGTACTTCGCGTAAGAAATGTCGGCGATGGCGATCATATGACGGAACTTACGAACGGAAACGGATCCTCTATAAAGATCAAGTTTGGATCGTTTAGCCCGGGGGGATACACAGGCCTTCTTGGTTACGAAGGATTACAGTACCTGTCCCGTGCTTTTTACGGGGAGAATCATGAAGGATACCTTGATTTTGGCTCTGATGCCCCGGAATACTCCCAAAAGCTTCTCGGGACCATAACAAGTGCAGGATATTACAAACCGCATGATTTTCCCACAGATGCCGATGCGGTCAACTATTATTATCATCCGATAGCGTACGTTGGCGGAATCTATACACCGCATTACCAGTATCTTGGCAAGGAACTGACCGAAGAAGGCGGAAATGGTCCCATTTCCATGTCGCAGGAAGGCAATAACGGGGTATTTGCACTTGATTATGCCGTTGATAATACAGCAGAAAATCTCGCCATTCTAGGGGACAAGGGCACTGTTGACGGCAGTTACATACTCTTTAAGGATAAGAGCATGTTATCAAGGCTTGGATATGATGCCGGGACCTACACGGGAAATCTCGTGTTTTCATGGTCCGTAGAAGACAATCCATATAGATGATATGAAGAGGGCTTACGTTTGTAAGTCCTTCTTCAATGTCTTAAATACGTGAAAAAATCTGTATAAGAGATATGGAGCTAGAAACGCCGTCAGGCATTTTTTCACAAGGAGAACGATCATGAATGAGACAAAGAAATATCAAAAAAAGAATGAAGCTGCAGTAAATCAAAACGCCGGAAATACGGAAGTTTCCGAAATGGAAGCCCTTCCGTTCCCTCTTGATAATGAGAAACCGGCAGGCTTTAAGAAAGGTACAACGCTCACGGAAACTCTCAGCAACCTGCGAGAATATAAACGCATGGCAGAAGAGAATGAGGTCCAAGAAGAGCATTCCGGAAAAGATGGGGATGAGGTCAAGACCACTGATCAGAATAAACTTAAAAAGGAGTTTGAGGAGGCACTTACAAAGGAACGCGAGATCAACGATGTGCTTAGGGGCAGGATCGATGAGTTGTCGCAGGAGCTCGAAAAAAACCGCGACAGGAAATATACGCAGGAAGATTTTGAACAGGAAGCCATAAAGACGTTTGTTCTTGTGAAAGATGTTCTGCTCGTCGAGATGAAAAGATCAGATCCTGATTCGGCCGCAAAGCTGGAGAATACTGTTAATGCAGTCTTTACAACACTTACAGACTATCCTGAAGGTCCAGAGGAAGGAAAAAAAGATGAATGACGAAAAAAGAGCAATGTGCAAGTATTACGAGAATGTACCATGCCTTCTCGGACCGTTGGCTCCCTATTGCCAGATGATGTGTGAACTTAACGAGGAAGCAAAGCAGTACATGAGAGAGAAGAATATATTGCATAAAGGGGATGTGTCATGCAAAAACGCAGAATATATACAGGTTTAAGAGTATTCAGCCCGGTTTTCTGGTGCTGCCTACTTTCAATACAGGATGTGTTCGTAATAATTTCATTAGTTATTCAAAGTGCCATAGTAAAGGCAATAGGGGCGGCGATGATCGTCCCCATGATCTTATCGATTCCGTTATTGTCTTTATCTATCGTGGAGATTGTTGAAAAGGAATTGATCTTTAAAAGCGTATTAATCTTTACGGTTGCTGATATTGCGGCGATCCTTATCTATACCGCCGGATCTTTCATATGGTCGGCATTTGCTTTTACCATGGCTGCTTTTGCGGAAGGATACGGCACTTTACCGTATTCAATGGCTGTAAATACTGTCTACATCTTTATTGTACCAGTCATATCATTTTTATTGATCATCATACTCATTATCACGTGTAAAACCGTTAAGAGCGTATCAGATCCATGAGTAATCACCGCCGGTAATGGCTAGACTTAAGAGGGTGTCGTATTTTTCGACATCCTCGCCTTCCACGGTTTCAATGAGTTCTGCATCTTCTATAACTTCGGGCATCTCGTCATCGGGCCCAAGCTCCATATCAGGCTCAGTTCCACAATACGGGCATACAAGCTTTGGGGCCACCCTTACATCAAGAAACCGCTCGTGGCAGCTCTTGCACTCATAATATCCGGCGATTGTGGTTCCATCAGGTACGTAATACATGGGTGATCTCCTTGATTTTAAATAAGGCCACCCGCAGGTGGCCATATATAAACCGGCAGGAATAAGCCCGCCGGGAAGGGCGGAAAGTTGCCGCCACGCGTACATGATAACATATTTATTTGCTGCGGGATATAGCATATTACAGCGCTTGTCAGCGCACTTTGCGATGTTATAGAATAAGCTGTGGATAAGAATGGGGGAATATGGATAAAAATGAATTCTTACAAAAGTATGCTTCGCATTTAAACGATAATCAGCTGAAGGCTGTCCAGACCGTGGACGGCCCCATTTTGTTGCTTGCTGTTCCCGGTAGCGGAAAGACGACAGTACTTGTTACAAGGCTTGGATACATGCTCCTTTGTCAGGGGATCGACCCCAGGAATATTCTTACCCTTACATACACAATAGCCGCTACAAAAGACATGAAGCAGCGTTATGAGAAGATATTCGGAGAAGGTGCCGGAAGAGATCTTGAGTTTCGCACCATCAATGGAATTTGCTACAAGATCATACAGAATTATGCTTATCTTGCCGGAAAATCCGAGGATTCCATCTTCAGGCTCATAACGGATGAAAAGGAGACAAGCCGGATCCTGGCAGACATTCTGTCAAAGCTTCTTGATGATTATCCTACCGAAAGCGATATAAAAGGCATAAGGATGC
>JAILLI010000192.1 GCA_024693225.1 Lachnospiraceae bacterium | reverse complement strand
GCCACCATTCCGTTCTTATGTCCTTCTATTACCTTTTCTTTGATGTTTTCATTCATGATCCTAACCTCCGTTCAAATGTCTTTCGATTCTATATGATATCATTATGATATCACTTTGATCATAAATGTCAATTATTTTTTTCCACTCTCTTACCATTTTTCCCTTGTTTATGAAATACTACATAATACTGTGGTGTATGTTTCCCCTCCTTCAACATCAATGTTTCTTTCGTTTAAAGTCTGCATCAAGCATATGCCTTATTTCACCTTATGCAGCTCCAAATACGCCTCAAAAACATTCACGTTGATCAGAAATAAAAGACGCGAGGACCATGCCCCGCGTACAGAACTCAAACTCTTTTCCTTTCCTAGAATCAATTTTTTTGGTTACTTTGGTTACATTTTTGGTTACTTTCGATTTTTCGGTCCCGAAACCCTTGATTTTACTGATCGGTATTGGCCTGATAAAGTCCGCTCAAGCGGCGCTCCGGCTCTAAGGACGCTCGGCCATTAGAATCGCTTCGCGATGGGCCTCGCGGTGTCGTAAGGGATCCTCCCAACAAAAAAACCCACGCTTACGCGTGAGTTTTGTCGGGTCCCTCCTTAGGACATGAGACACGGGGGATTCGAACCCCCGACAACCTGATTAAAAGTCAGGTGCTCTACCAACTGAGCTAGTATCCCATTTTATTGCATTTGGTCGCTCGGCTGTTTGGATCGCTTCGCGATGGAGCCTCGCGGTGCATTACGGATTGCCGTACCCGCTCAAGCGGCGCTCCGCCTGTCGCGATTTCATCGCGACATGACACGGCTAGCTGGATTTGAACCAGCGAATGCAGGAATCAAAATCCTGTGCCTTACCGCTTGGCTATAGCCGTACAGTCATAAACACACTTAAAGTATTATATCAAGACATACGTGCTACGTCAAAACAAATTTTTCTCATGGGTTTGGAAAAACCCGTCAGTGTACCAGGAAGGATATCCTTTTCGACAGAACAAATGCCAGGGCCATCTTGACAAGATCCGGGATGATAAAGGGAAATACACACCATGACAGAACCGTCATAAGGCTGACCGCGCCGGTATTTCGTAAGTAAATGAACATAAACCAGGCCGTTCCGAATGCATAACATACGAAAAGTCCCGCCAACATAGCCGCTATCGTCGGTATGCTGCCATTCCCGAAGAGTTTTGTGATTGCGATATATATCGGACCCATGAAGATGAAGCCCAGGATGTATCCTCCTGTGGTTCCGAGTATGATCCCGATACCGCCCGTAAATCCTGCAAAAACAGGAATACCGATGGCTCCCATCATAACATAGACTATGGTGGTCAGTGTTCCTCTTTTTCCTCCTAAGGTCATAAGTACCACAAATACCGCAAAGGTCTGGAGGGTGAAGGGGACTGTCGTCGGTATGCTTATCCATGAGCATACCGCTATAAGTGATACACCGATGGCCATGTATATAAGGTCCAGTGTTCCTATCTGATCTTTTTCGCCTGTTACCGTCTTAATGCTGTTCATAACGTCTCCTTTTACCGGCGCTGTGTTTTGGTCTCTTTTACGGCCGGTTATCATACCTTACGAGTCTATCAGAAAAACAAAAAAAGTCAAACCCGTGCGCCCGGATATCCTATAGTTAAAAACCCAATTTATTTTGCCACCTTTTGATTGAGATTATTACCATTTCATGGTAAAATATAAGCCCATTGTATGATAAGAAACCGGCGGTGATGCTCATGACAGAAACATCCGGCAACGGCTCTACATCAAAATACGCATTTACGGACAAAATGGAGAGCGGCTCCTTTATTTTTTCTGCGGATGAAGACCATCGTATCCTGCATGTTAACAAATACCTGGTCCGCCTGTTCGATTGTGATGATGCGGATGACTTCATGGCCTATGTCGGCTCCTGCTTTGACGGGATGATACATGATCCCGACGCCCGACTCATAAACAGGGAGATAAAGACTCAGGTTTCCGAGTCCGTAAACGGATCCGGATACGTCTTTTACAATATAATATCCAAAAAGGGAAATGTCCGCCGCGTTGTCAATCACTGGACCCTGGTCCATGATGATGAGATGGGGGACGTTTTTTATGCCACACTCTATCTTCACAGGCTGGATAATGCCGCCAATGACTATGATGTCGTAACGGGACTTCTGGGAAAGAGAAAGTTCGATAAATATGCAGAAGGAATAAACAAGCAGTGCATTGCCGACAACAATACACCGCCCTATGCCATAATCTATGTCAATCTGATCAATTTCAAGCTTCTCAATCTCGAACGCGGTGTAAATGAAGGAAACGCCTGTCTGAGGGTTGTCGCCAAGATCCTTGGCAAGTCCTATGAAAACGCCTTCGTCTCAAGACTGTCCGATGATCATTTTGCTGTCTTTGCCGAATATGACGATATCCTTGAAAGAACGGCAAATGCCATCAGGATCTTCGGGGAAGACTACGGCAACAGGTATAATGTCACCTGCAAGTTCGGTATATACCGCTTTGTCCCCGGTCCTGATTTTTTCATAGAGACTGCCCTCTCCCGTGCCAAGATTGCCTGCGACTCCATCAGAAGGAACAGGAAAAAAGATATAGCCGAGTACTCCGATGAACTGGCCGAAAGCATCCGAACGACAGAATATGTGGTCGGCAAGATCGATGATGCCATAGAAAACGGATGGATACAGGTCTATTTCCAGCCTGTTGTAAGATCTCTTACCGGCGACGTATGCAGCATGGAATCGCTGGTCAGATGGATCGATCCCGAGATAGGCCTTTTTCCCCCCGACAGATTTATAAACGTTCTTGAAGAAGAGCGATGCATCCATAAGCTTGATACCTACGTTGTAGACGTTGTCTGCCGTACCATCAGGGACCGGATCAGGGAAGGTCTGCCGGTGGTCCCGGCCTCGGTCAATTTCTCAAGGATCGACTTTGTCATGTGCGACATGCTCGAAGTCGTGGAAAATGCAGTCAGCAAATACGGCATCTCCAAAGAATACATCCACATAGAGATAACCGAGAGTATGATAGTCTCGGATGAAGAACTGATGCGTAGGGTCATCGATGACTTCAGGCAGGCCGGATACGAAGTATGGATGGACGACTTCGGAAGCGGCTACTCTTCTCTTACCCTGCTCAAGGATTACGAATTCGACACTCTCAAGCTGGACATGCGCTTCCTTACTCCCCTTACGGAAAAGTCCAAGAACATCATCAAGTCTGTAGTGACCATGGCGAAGGATCTGGGTATGAAGACCCTTGCCGAAGGAGTTGAGACGAATGAACAACTTGATTTCCTGCGCCAGATCGGCTGCGGCCTTATACAGGGTTACTATTACGGCCGGCCCGAACCCGCCCGGGACGTCTTTGCCCATCTCAAGGAGAAGGGTATAGGCAGGGAAACCGTTGATGAGGCATCCTTCTATCAGGCAGCAAGTTTCAATGCCAGGGCAACCGAGATCCCTCTGGAGATAATAGAGGATGACGGCACCAACTTCAGGACTCTCTTTATGAACAGGGCCTACCGTGATCAGATCTTCGAAGAAGATCATACCATCGAAGAGATCGACCGCATGATCTACCAGACCCCCTCTCCTTTGCTGAAAAAATACAGGGACTTCGCAGACGTAGCCGAGAAGTCCAAAAAAAGAGAGACCTTCCACTACACGGAGGCCGGAAACTATATATCCCTGACCGTTCAGGAGCTGGCTGAATATAAGGGACGCCACATCCTTCTCGGAAGTCTGATCAACCTGTCCAAAGATGACAGAGCGGACGAACGCAGGCATCTAAATACCGCACTTAAGGAAATGAACCTCCTCTTCGAGAGCATACAGGTCTTTAACCTTAAGGAGAACACTCTGGATAATCTCCTCGGATCTTTCAGGATACCTGAAGCCGAAGGTGTTAACAGCAGGGATCTGCAGAAGAACTTTATATACTTTTCCAAAAACATCATACATCCCGATGAAGCCGAAAAATGCCGGAGCTTTCTTGACCCGGCCACTCTGGCAGACCGGTTGGGCGCGACCAGACTCGGTTATATCGTGGATATCTTCAGGATAAAAAAAGAAAACGGTTATAAAAAATGTGAGATCTATATCATGATGATCCCCGGAACCGGGGAGAATGAATTCCTTTTCTGCGTTAAGGACCGTATCGAATAGGTATCAGTTCATCCCGTTAAGAAGGGCGTCAACCTCTTCCTGGGATAATCCCACTTTGAAATTACCGGATATGATCTGGCTGGCCATTGCTGCCGGATCGTCTTCCATGGCATTTTCCGGTATATGTGCAGGTTCGGGAACAGGGCCGCCTGCTACCGCTTCCATGACAGGTGTATTCTCTGCCGGCGCCGCCTCCCCATAACCCGGAGTCAGCTCAAAGCCCGGCACATGCGGCTGTACATCATCCCTCTTGACATAAAAGGGATGATCCTGCGTGATGGGACGCTCCTGTACAACATTATATGTCCCGTATTTGAATATCTTTTCCCGTCCTACCCGGGTCAGATACAATACCCGCTCTTCTTCACGATCCATCGTCTACCTCGGAATAGATAAGACACAGGTCATCATTTATGGCCTCTGCCTCCTCAAATACTGCCAGCATGGCCCCGCTGTAATCACCCAGCATCTCAAGGGCATCCAGATTGGTAAAGAGGATGCTGCACTCATCCATCTGTGTCAGGCAGTCAAAGAGTGCATCAAGATTTTTACCGTAATAGTCGGGAAATTCAAGCTCATGTGCTATATACTCATGGGCCGTATCTCTGTCAGTCATTTGGGCACAATCAAGAACGAATTCCCTGCTCATAATATCCCTCCGCCAGCATTTTCAGGGTACCTTTAATTATAAACCAATAAGAGGCATAGTGTAAAGACGATTGAAAAACCTATCTGCCCTGTGGTACAATGGGTAAAACCTGAAAGGACTGATACAATGATCTCAACAAGAGGAAGATACGCACTGCGCGTGATGATCGATCTTGCCGAAAACGAGAACGGAAAATGCATACCCTTAAAGGATATAGCCCAGCGCCAGGAGATATCCAAGAAATATCTGGAGATAATCGTCAAGGATATGGTATCCGCCGGCCTGATCGTAGGCGCCAGCGGCAAGGGCGGAGGGTATAAACTCTGCAGAAAGCCCGAGGAGTATACTGTCGGAGAGATACTTGAACTGATAGAAGGAAAGCTGGCATCCGTTGCCTGTCTGGCAAGTGAGGATTTTGAATGCACCAGAAAGAGTATATGCAAAACCCTTCCCCTGTGGGAGGAGTTCGATAGCCTGGTACATGATTTTCTCTACGGAAAAAAGCTATCTGACCTTTACGATAAGTGATTCTGCTCTTTCAATGAATCTGATAAGGCCCCGCGGTCGGTCGGTTTCCTCCGAAAGGCCCGTATCTCCGAGTATCACCATCTTATTTCTTCCGTGATAATCGCTCCCGGCTGTTATATACAGATCATACTCTGCGGCTATGGAAAGGACCTGATCCCGCATCTTGGCGGTATATTGCGAATAGTACCCTTCAAGGCCTTCAAGTCCGAATGACATGAGACGTTTGACACGCTCGTTTAAGTCGTCACCCATTATGAGTTCATCACCGGACCCGTAAGGAGGATGGGCGAGAACGGGTATCCCCCCTGCATCCCTTATGGCCTTTATGGCTTCCTCCGGACCGACATAAGAGTCCGGTGTCTTTATCTTATCCAGATATTCCCTGATGGCACTGTCTTTGGAAGCGGCATAGCCGTACTTTACCATAAGGTTCCCTATATGGGGCTTGCCCGGATTATAAAGTGCAAAAAGGGCCTGTGTCTCTTCTTGCGGGAATGTGAACCCGAACCTGTCACGAAGCTCTTCGATCCTCACCCTGGCCTTTTTCATGCGCATGGCCCGGGCCTTGTCCACCAGCTGCACTATGCTCTTTGCAGCAGGATCATATCCGTAACCGAGGATATGGTACTTTCCTTCATTATCCCGCGAATTGAACTCCACACCTGCCAGAAAGGCCGGATCGGACGGAGACAATATACGCTCCAAGTCGCAGCATCCCTTTATCCCGTCATGATCCGTCAGGGCAAAGAGTTCTATCCCCGCTTCCCTTACCTTTCCCAGGATTTCTTCCGGGCTGTCGGTCCCGTCCGAGACGGTCGTATGCATATGAGTATCCATTATAAGTGTCCTGGCATTCATGACAGCCCCCATCATATCTTAAGCGTGTCGACACGGTCGAGCCCACTTACTATCTTTTCCTTCCAGAAATCCACCGCCCTCCTGCCTTCGGAACTTTGTATCCCCTTATGCCGCAAGGTGTGATCCAGCATCCTCACGTAGCCGACAAGCCGTACCTTGTCTTCTATATACTCAAGCCTGCCCCTGTCATCCGTTTCAAAATACAGTTCCAGCGATCTTCTGAATATGCGGGCTGACGTTTTATGATCATATCCCTGAAAAGACATGGCGTTTTCGGGATCGAGTTCCGAAAATCCCATATAGGAAGCGTACATTGTGGCAAATTCAAATATGATGTTGCCTGACGATATCGTTTCCATGTCGATCAGCAGGACCTCATCGTCCAGCAGCATCAGATTGCCGGCATGAAAATCGTTATGGAGCAGGCGGTTGTCTTCGGGAATGGCTGCAACAAGCTCGCAGAGTCTTTCATATGGCTCTTCGGGTATGTATTCCTTTATCCGCCTGACCCATGTCATGAACTTGGTCATGGCCTTGGGGAGTTTGCCTTCCGGAACATGGATGGAATGGATCTTTTTAAGAAGCTTGACCGATTCCGCAACACACCAGTCAACCTTTGACGGATCTTCCGCAATGATCCTGTTGAAGGGAATGGCATCAAGCAGTTCGAAGACCGACCCGTAATAATCTCCCACTTTTACGACATCATATGATATGGCTGTCGGTATCCCCAGGATCAGGGCGTTTCTGGCAAGCTCACGCTCTCTCATGATCTCATCAAGGGCATTATCCTTTGTAAAGACCTTGACTACATTGTCCCTGTCGATCCTGTATATGACCCCGTTTGCCCCTCTTCCTATCTCGGGACAGCCTGTGATGTCAATGGTCCTGTATGCCTTTTTTACGGTCATCATCTGGGTAAAACCGGTCATATCGAGGATCTCATACACATCGGAGCCGACATTTTCGATCACGACATCCGGATGCTTCTTCCTGACATGCAGAAGTCTCCGAAGTCCGGAGCTCGATATATATTTCAGATCCTGTGCGTCAAGAATCAGAGGAAGATTCTCTCCTCCCTCCAACGTGGCCATTATATCCTGTTCAACAGCGGACGCATTATCGGAATCGATGCGTCCCTGAAGCAGGAACCTTATCTCATCGCCTTTTTTTGTCATAAAACAAGCCCTTCCCGGTCCCTTTGGTCAACACATATTATACATCAGACCGTCCCGCCTGAAAACCACGCTGTTTATGACAGGTTCCCGATATCACTACAGCATTATTTCCTTATTGCACATCTCACAATAAGCCCTGCCTCCACTACCGAGTGTAAACATCCTCCGTACCTGGCATTTCGGGCAGTATGCCTCCGTCTTTGAAGCTGCGCTGCCACCTTTTGCCCCGGTATTCCGGATCGCCTGAACGCCCCCGATAACAGATCCCAGATCTTCATCCGATATCTTCCTGTCCTTACTGATTTCTTTCATCTTATTGCCCCTTTCTTTATATAACCTCTGCCTGCTAGGATCTCCATTTCTTTTGACCCTGTCATCATTATACCAAAAAACGATATCACAGAAATGTCACACTTTTTCCGGCCCGACATGAAACGAAGGGTCTTTGCACACCTTGGTGCACAAGACCCTTGCGCATATCCTTTACTATAAATTAATTGATGCACAAAACCGCGACAGGAATAGGATCCGTGATGCCTTCAGATATCTGTCGGGTCCCATGCCGGCTTTTACCTTGTAGGTATCTTTTACCTTAAGGGTCAGCTTGTTCTTTTTTATCCTTCCGTCGGAGGTGTCGATCTTAATGCTCTTTGCATTTGTGTAGGTCTTGTTGCCGCCTGACGTATAGGCATGCACAAGGGGGCTCTTGGAAACATATTTCTTCTTTCCGTCCTTGATGACGTAGGCCTTCACGTATGCTTTATAAGACTTACCGGTCTTA
>JAILLI010000136.1 GCA_024693225.1 Lachnospiraceae bacterium | reverse complement strand
CGGAAGTCTTCCGTAAACGATCAGCTCTTCCCCCTGTATACCCCTCCCGATCAGCTCTTTTTCATTAAGTTCGACAGGGACTGTCGTAAAGGTGATACCTCTCTCTTTGAGCAGACCATATGCGTATCTGTTATATGCATATAGATGAATGTCTCCTATGATCGGGCCCTTATATCCGCATGCCTCTAATATGCCTGCCCCTTCAAGGTTTGAAACATAATAACCTCCGATATCAGGCCGGTCTGAATACTTTTTTATAAACCTCTCTATTCTCTTGCTGCTGTTTGAAAGAGCCTCTTCCCTGATGACATAAGGAAGCCTTATATATATCTTCCTGCCGGGCATAGTGCACCCTTCTTTTACGAAAAATCCTTCAAACAGATCCATGGACACGAGCATATCGGTCAGA
This sequence comes from Lachnospiraceae bacterium, assembly GCA_024693225.1. GTDB lineage: Bacteria > Bacillota > Clostridia > Lachnospirales > Lachnospiraceae > UBA2868. The sequence goes on along the minus strand of JAILLI010000136.1, from coordinate 12,123 downwards.
TCCAGGGCACAAAGTTCTTTCAGCTGGGCATTATCGGTAACACCGGCTATGACAGGCGGGATTTCGGAAGCTGCTGTGTCTTTTGTTTCCCAAGTATTAAGATCATACTTTACTATATCTTCTGCTTTTGCAGTACATGACCTCTTTTGCCGGCCGGTCATCTTCTCTTCAAGAAGGTCAAGAGCCTGCCTCCTGACTCTGTTTAAGGCCCCTTTGGTAAGAAAGAGACCTTCATCAAGCCATACCTTGACAGATGTCACGTCAAAAAGGGTGTTTCCGGACTTTTTGAGTTGCCTTACGACCTCGTCTTTTGTAAGAGCACAGTTTACAGCCGGCTCCGGTATTATGTCGGATATGGCCTCGATCCTGCACCTGTTTGTATCGGCCCATATACTTACAGGCTCATTCTTTTTTATGGTGCATCCTATACGGGTACTTATACGGGGCAGATCCCTTAGCCCGTCACCGGATATATTATCCCCGTCTCCTGTCTGATATGAAGGGGACGATAAGGTGATCATGGCCCTGTCGTTATGGCAATGATAGAAGCCTTCACAGTTACCGCTCCTGGTATAGACAGATATAAGGTCATCGCGGTCCTTTTCAGAAACGCTGTATGGCAGCCCTTTCTCATATATATCTATGTATTTTCTGTATATGGAGGTCACGGCATATACATAATCACTGCTCTTCATCCTTCCTTCTATCTTGAAGGATCTTATACCGGCATCTATGAGCCGGGGCAGTATATCTATAGTGCACATATCCCTAAGGCTGAGCAGATGATCCCCTTCATATGGAAGGCGGCAGGGCTGGGCACATCTTCCGCGGTTACCGCTCCTGCCACCGATAAAGGATGACAGAAGGCACTTGCCGGAGTATGAATAACACATGCTCCCGTGGATGAAACATTCTATATCAAGCCCGGTCTCTTCCTTAAGGGTTATTATCTCATCAAGGGAAAGCTCCCTTGCAGGGACCAGACGGTCTATGTTGAGATCCTGAAGCAGCATCATGGCTTTTGCCGATGTAACGGCCGTCTGTGTACTGACATGTATGGGAAGGTCGGGAAACAGGCGACTTATGAGATACATGACGCCTATATCCTGTACTATGACTCCGTCAAGTCCGTTTATATAAGGCTCATACAGAAGGTCATACAGATCTGCCATCTCATGGTCCTTAAAGAGAGTATTGACCGTAAGATATATCTTCCTGCCCAGTATATGGGCAATATCCAACGCTTCATCAAGGGTTTCGTGGGTGAAGTTTACGGCCCCCGCTCTTGCGGAATAGCGGTCAAGGCCGAGATATACGGCATCGGCCCCTGCTTTCATGGCAGCCCTGAAGCAGTCAAAGGATCCTGCCGGGGCAAGAAGCTCTGTATGGGACATACTTTTTGGGAACTTTTTATCTATTTCTGACTGCAATTGTCTCTCCGTAATTCATTATGATATGGGATATAAAAAAGGATGCCTTAAGGCATCCCGTATCATTTGCCGTGAAGGCTCTTTATCTGCTTCTCCCTGGTCTCGAGCTTGATCTGGGAGGCGATAAGTTCATGCTTCAGATCATAGAGTTCCCGGTCCTTGGCCTCAAGTTCGTCCTGCAGACTGTCTATCTGTTTCTTGATCTTGAAATAGTCATCAGCTATATTGAGAAGGAGCAGTACGTTCTGCATATCGGCGCTCTGTCTCCTGAACGAATCAACATTGTTATACTCGGATATCTTGTTATTGATATATGAAGCAACCTTCTGAATGTATTCCTCACTCTCGGTCCCGCTTAAGGTAATTACCTTGCCACCTATAACAACTTCGATATCATTAGTGTTACCCATATTATCCTCCGACATTGATCCCGCAACATTACTCACCGGGGCGTTATATCCGTTTCATTATTATATCAGAAGTTGGTAAATAGTCAAACCATTTACCTGCCCTGGTCCGAAGGTGTGCTCTCAAGTCCGAAGTGTTTATAGCAAAGTTGTGTTGCGACCCTGCCCTGGGGAGTACGGTTAATCAATCCATTCTTCAGAAGATAAGGTTCAATAACATCTGATATCGTTCCCGGATCTTCACCGGTAGCCGCGGCAATAGTATCTAGGCCGACAGGACCTCCTGAAAACTTATGGATTATGGTATTTAAGAACTCCCTGTCAGACTGGTCAAGCCCCATGGGATCGACCCCCATCAGATCAAGGGCTTCTATGGCGACATCCTCCGTTATAATGCCGTCATGCCGTACCTGGGCATAATCCCTGACACGCTTTAAGAGCCTGTTGGCAAGTCTTGGCGTACCCCGGCTCCTTCTTGCGATCTCATAAGCCCCCTTACGTTCGGTATTGACCTTAAGGACAGCGGCCGAATTCATTATGATCGTTGCAAGCTCGTCCGTAGTGTAGAATTCAAGTCTGTGGATCATACCGAACCTGTCACGAAGGGGAGCCGTAAGAAGTCCGGCCCTGGTCGTCGCCCCTACAAGGGTAAACCTTGGCAGATCCAGTCTTATGGATCTGGCTGTAGGGCCTTTACCGACCATAATGTCTATGGCAAAGTCCTCCATAGCCGGGTACAGTACCTCTTCCACCTGCCTGTTCAGCCTGTGGATCTCATCAATAAACAGGACATCACCTTCAGAGAGGCCGTTCAATATAGCGGCCATCTCGCCCGGTTTTTCTATGGCCGGACCGCTGGTAGTTTTGACATTTACCCCCATCTCGTTGGCTATTATACAGGCAAGCGTGGTCTTCCCCAGTCCCGGGGGACCGTAGAAAAGGGCATGATCCAAGGTATCATGTCTGCCCTTTGCCGCTTCTATATATATCTTCAGGGTCTCTCTGACTTTTTCCTGCCCTATATAATCCGAAAGCTTCTGTGGCCTTAAGGATCCTTCTATCTTCTTATCTTCTTCGGTAAGATTTGTCTCTATCGTTCTGTTCATCATATCACCTACAGTCTGGACATAAGCGTCAGTGCCTGCTTGAGGACATCCTCAACACTTTCCGCTCCTTCAACACTCCTGACGGCCCTGTAGCTTTCGCTCTGGGAATAGCCAAGAGCAACCAGTGCCTCCACAGCCTCATCTCTGATGCCGCCTTTGGGATGATTACCTCCCTGATCCGGGATAGTGCTTTTCATATCATCAAAGGCCTGACTGATATCGATCTTGTCCTTGAGATCTATGATGACACGCTGGGCGGTCTTGGGGCCGATGCCCGGTGCCTTTCCTATAGCCTTGGCGTCCTGCGAAAGTATGGCAAAGCGCAGTTCATCGGCGGTCATAACGGACAGAAGGGCAAGACCTCCCTTGGGTCCTATACCGTTTACGGAGATCAGCATCCTGTACAGATCAAGATCGTCTTTGGTCAGGAAACCGTATAAAAGCATTGCATCTTCCCGTACCAGCAGATATGTATATATCTTGACGGAAACGCCTATACCGTCTATAAGATCCAGCGAGCTTGCCGGCATGAAGACATTATAACCGATACCGCCGTTCTCCAGGATGATCCTGTCCTCATATATGGCGGCTACTTCCCCTTTGATATAACCGATCATTCTCCTCCTCCTTTATCTGAAACAATTGTAATTCTGTCTCTATCTTCTGTAAGGCTCAACGGGCCGATCCTTGCTATAAGTATTGCGGATACTGATCCGACGATAAGTCCCGCTCCAACCCCCGCCAGGATCAGAACCGGAATATAGTATAGTACGTATCTGCTCCCAACCATGACAAATGCCACCAGGATCTGAGCGATATTGTGAAGTGTGGCTCCTGATACGCTGACCCCGTATACCGAAAACCCCAGTCTCTTAAAGAGACACATACCGGCAAAGGCAAAGGCCGCCCCCGACATACTGTATATAAAACTTACAGGGCTTCCGAAGAGAAGGGACGCAAGAGATACTCTTACCGCTGCAACCGATATGGCATACCCCGGACCTGCAATATACAGGGCCATCAGTGTTGTGATATTGGCAAGTCCTATACGTACTCCGGGTACATGAAAAGGTAATACCAGAAACGACTCCAGATATCCGATTATCAGCCCGGCTGCCGTGAGCATGGCACAAAGGGTGATCTTTTTACTTGGTGATGGCATCATATCCCGTATCTTCATCCGATCTTATGATCACGAGTATTCCGGAAGGCGCACAGCATATTGTATCATTGTTCATGCTGATGGGACCGGTATTAACACATTGCCTGCCGGGGCATGTGGCACTCTTCATCCGGATACTCCTGTCGGAAATCTCCAGTACATTTACCTGACCTGCGCCCTTATCTATGGTGATGAGCCGGTCTTCCCCCAGATCATATCTGCCATAGAGTTCTCCTTCAACGTATACATATGCGTATCCCCTGCCGGCCTCTGCGCGGACAGGGATGAGAAAGGTTGCCGATGTGATGATAAGTGCAGCGATCAGTATCAGGTCTCTTTTTTTCATAGATAAATAATACTACACGAACATATGTTTGTAAACAGGAGAATTGATACCTTTTCCATCTTTGTTTGTAAGAGGCCTTCTTATTGTGATAGAATAGAGCCCATGAAATCTTTACGTTCTTTAACAAAGAAACATATCCTTCTGGTAGTCCTCTTTACGGTATATATGGCAGAATATATGCTCTGTCTTATATGCATGGACCAGAGTTCATATGAGTTTCCCGAAGCCGGTCAGGTTTTTCATTATATAAAGATGCCCGCAGTGGCTCTTGGTTTTATCCTGTATCCTCTGGTAAGGCGTTTCAGGGAGAACATCGTCACAGGACGTATCATCCTCCTGTCTGTTAATATACTTTTTATTGGGGGAACATGCTCTTATATGGGCTTATTCGGACATATGGAACAGGGCATGTACTTTGCAGCATGCCTGGTCAGTCTGTTGTCGCTGGGTTTCCTTGGAGGAGCCGTTTATTATTTCACAGCCATGGGATTTGTCAATTACCCCCGGCTTGGGACTGTAACCGGCCTGGGAGGTGCTGTGGCATTTCTGATACAGATCACAGCCACGAAAATCATGACGGCAAATGCTGCCATGATGTTACTCCTGATAGCCGGTTTTGCCCTTATAGCGTACATAACCCTTATTTCCGGCTCGGGTTCGGAGTGGATGTTTGATGAACCACTTGAATTTGCTCAAAAGGGCCACCCGTCATTGCCCGGCACAAAGATGATCATAATGGGAACCCTTGCCATGATACTTCTGTATATGATCTGCTGTGTTACGGATACCACTCTTCTTTCTATGAATTTTGCCGGAGATATGGCCATCTATTCATGGCCCCGGTTTTTAGGGGCGGCCGGTTATGTGCTTGCAGGTATCCTGTCCGATATGGGACGGAGAAAATGGCTTCACCTGTCTGCTTTATGCATGACCATCCTGTGCATCCCCATACCCTTCATTTTAAGGGAAGGACATATACTGGCCGGGACCTGTCTCTATTATGTCATAGCCGTAGGCCAGACACATTTTCTGAATATGTATTTCTGGCATCTTGCCCCCCGGACATCCCGACCGGCCCTGGTCGCAGGACTGAGCAGGGTGTTCATGTGTCTTGTTGTAACAGTTTTCCCGCTCTTTTCCGATCTCGATGTTATGACTTACATCGTGGTTGAGATCATTATAGCCGCTGTTGTCATACTATGTATCTCTCTCGGAGGATATATCCCCGCATCGGCAGCCGATAAGAAAAGATCTTCACCAACCCCTGATGATGAGATTGCAAGACTGGATGAATTTGCCAGACTCCATAACCTTACACCGCGTGAGACGGACTTTCTCCGCCTGCTTCTTGAAAGTGATGATGATGTACAGTCTATCGCTTCCAATAAAAACATAAGCACACGGACCGTATACAGACATATCAACAGCATATATGAAAAGACCGGTACCGAGACAAGGTATTCGCTGATGCGGTATTATTATCGTATGAAATAAATATTATTTGCAACTAAATCATGCTATAATATGCCATGTATAAATCGGAGACATGAAATGTTACAGAAACTGATATTCCCAAACCAGGGAGACACACAGACAAATTATGATGCCATACGTTATTCGCTGATACTTACCGGAGCAGCTGTCATCCATTTTGTGTTCATGGTGGCATTCTATCTGATGCATGTATACTTTATGGGTATATATAATACTGCCATCGTTATCCTCTACTATGCATGTTCCAAGATAATCTCCAACATTAAGGAGCTCGGAAGGTTATATTTTATTGTTATGGGCGAAGTACTGCTTCATTCCTGCCTTGCAACGATCATGGTCGGCTGGAATTTCGGTTTTATGTTCTATCTTACGGCCCTTATCCCTATTTCCTTCTATCTTGCATTTTCCATCAGATCCTTCAGGAGAAAGCTCATATATCCGTTTGTGACTGCAGGGATCGTTTTCTTTCTGTATATGTTAATCCTGACCCTTGCACATGCGATCCCACCGGTATATCCCGACACTCCGGCGGCTTTCCGCCTTTTCTTCACCTATATAAATATTATCATAGGTCTGGTTCTCAATTTCCTCTTCTCGGCCCTCTTTGCCATTGAGGTCAATTCCATGCAGCTTCGAATGGAAACCGAGCAGGAAAGGTTAGAGGATGAAGCCAGCTATGATCCGCTGACCCATTTCCTCAACAGGAGAAGTATGGACGACAGGCTCAATCATACCCACAGGAATGCCCTTATGAACAATGTCCCGTACAGTCTCATAATGGGTGATATAGACCATTTTAAGAAGTTTAACGATACCTATGGCCATGACTGCGGTGATTTTGTCCTGCAGAGCATCAGCAAGATCATACAGAATCAGATAAGGGTCAAGGACTGTGTCTGCAGATGGGGCGGGGAGGAATTCCTGATACTGATCACTGACGGACAGGAAACTGCCGTTGATGTGGCCAACAGGATACGGGCTGCCATAGAAGCTTATGAATTCAATTATGAGGGCAAGACACTTCATGTCACCATAACTCTGGGAGTGTCCTCTTACTACTCTTCCGCCAAGGTCAAGACCCTTATAGAGATAGCGGATAAGCGCCTCTATAAAGGCAAGGAGAACGGACGTAACCAGGTCGTAAGCTCGTGAAAAAACATATTACTGATACCGGAGCAGTCTGCCTGCCGATCGATAAAAAAACCCCGGGGAATTGACTTCCCCGGGTATTTTTATATCAGACGTATTTCTATCAGTCTGCGCTTTCATCAGTGAGCTTGCTGGCTCTTGCGGCAACTTCCTTCTCCTGAACATCGGAAGGACACTGTTCGTAACGTACGAACTCGTATTCATATACGCCCCGTCCGCCGGTCATTGATCTTAAGACTGTACAATAACCGTTAAGTCCGGTCATGGGCAGTTCAGCTTCAACTACCTGCTTGCCTCCGCCGATCGGGTTCATTCCGAGAACTCTGCCACGCCTCTTGTTAAGATCGCCCATGACATCACCCGTATACTGATCGGGAACCGTTACTTTGATCGAAGCTATGGGCTCTAAGAGGACAGGGCCTGCATCCATGAAACCTTTCTTGAAGGCCATTATCGTAGCCATCTTGAAGGCCTGCTCGGATGAATCTACAGGATGGTAAGATCCATCATAAAGTACAGCCTTAACGCCGACAACGGGATATGCAGCCATGGGTCCTTTCTGAACCGATTCTGCCAGACCCTTTTCAACAGCCGGGAAGTAGTTCTTGGGAACCGCACCACCGACAACGATCTGTTCAAATTCGAAAGGCTTCTCCATGTCACCGAGAGGCTCAAATTTCATCTTAACGTGTCCGTACTGACCGTGTCCGCCTGACTGTTTCTTATACTTGCCTTCAACATCCGAATTCTTCCTGATGGTCTCACGGTAAGCAACCTTGGGCTCCTCAAGCTCTATCTCAACCTTATATACACTTGCGAGCTTGCTGGCCACAACCTCTATAGCCTGATCGCCGATTGCGTAGATAAGTGTCTGCCTGTTCTCGGCATCATTCACGTTCTTGATGGTCTGATCTTCTTCCATGATCTTGGCAAGAGCGGATGAAACCTTATCGATATCACCCTTATTCTTGGCCTTGTATCTCATGCATGTATAAGGCTTGCTTATCTCGGTCTTGGGATACTGTACGGGTGTAGCCTTGGTTGAAAGTGTATCTCCTGTCTTTACGCTTGTAAGCTTGGCAAGAGCGCCTATATCACCGGCCTGAAGCTCAGGAACTTCGATTGGCTTGTTGCCGCGAAGGACATAGAGCTTACCTATACGTTCTTCCGTATCCTTATCTGCATTAAAGAGCGTATCATCGCTCTTCAGAACGCCCGAGCAGACCTTGATGAGTGAATATTTTCCTATGAAAGGATCAACGATGGTCTTCCATACGTATGCACTCTTGGGCTTACTGAAATCATAATTGGCTTCGAAGATCTCACCGGTCTTCTGGTTGATCCCGTTAAGGGCTCTCTGGTCGGGGCTCTTGAAGTACTTGATGATATCGTCAAGAAGAGTATATACACCACGGCACATGATGCCCGATCCCATGGTGACGGGAACTATGGTTCCGTCATTTATGTTTGCATATAATGCGGACCTGATCTCTGCATCAGAGAATGTCTCGCCTGCGAAATACCTCTCCATGAAGTCTTCGCTGGTCTCGGCAACTGCTTCCATGAGTGTTTCCTTGTAAGTCTCAAGATCGGACTTGCAGTCTGCGGGAACTTCGCACTCATCAGCCTTGCCTGCATCAGTCCATCTGAAACCTTTCTCGCTGACAACATTCACATAGCCGACAAGCTTCTCACTCTCACGTATGGGAAGATGGAAAGGAGCTATCTTCTTGCCGTACATGTTCCCAAGATCTTCGACTATCTTGCCGAAGTTTGCATTGTCAACATCCATATCGGTAACAAAGAAGATCCTGGGAAGCTTATATTTCTCACATATCTCCCATGCCTTTTCGGTACCTACTTCAACTCCTGCCTTGCCTGATACTACTATGATGGCTCCTGCAGCAGCTCCTACGGCTTCTTCAACTTCGCCTACAAAGTCGAAGTAACCGGGTGTGTCAAGGACATTTATCTTGCAGTCATCCCATTCGATGGGAACAACGCTCGTTCCTATGGAAAAATGACGCTTCTGCTCTTCCTTGTCGTAATCGCTTATCGTATTGCCGTCATCGGTCTTGCCCATCCTTGTCGTTACTCCCGACAAAAATGCCATGGCCTCCGTAAGCGTTGTCTTTCCGCATCCTCCGTGGCCTAAGATCACGACATTACGTATCTTGTTACTGGGATATACCTTCATAATGTAACTTCCTCCAAATTAGTATTTGCGCCCAAACGCGCCTTGTTAACATTATATGAAAACTCGGTTTTGTTTGCAAGCAGATTATGCACTATTTACCAATCCCTAAAGCTTACTTTTCATCATTTTTCATAAATTCAATAGTCTTTTTTGGACTTTTTATTAAACTTGCTGAATTTGGGATCGAGAATGTGGCATCGGAATACATCCTTTATGGTATTATCACTCTTCAGGAAATAGTCATATCTGCATGCAGGTGACGTCTGCATCTGTGTAAAATCATCCCAGTACGTATCAACATTATACCATTTGCCGCCTGCTTTTATCTTGTTCCATACCGCTTTACGGGATCCGCCGTCAGCTCCGGGAAGAGAATATGCATTAAGGCCCGCAAGTCTTGCCAGAGCTTCAAATGATGCGGCATAAGCATAATAATGTGCTTCATTATTACTATTGGAATATGTGTAAAGTAGACTGTTTCTTTCCATATCATTATTTTTGGATACCCTTGCACATAAGAGTTCCTGTATCTTTTTCGCCTTGTTATAGTCTCCTTTTTTCCTTTTGATCTTCTTAAGATCAGCATTAAGGTTTTTGGCGATCTCATCACCCTTCTTTTTGATCTTTGCCGGGCTGTCTGTATCTTTTAAGACCTGTAATTGGAGGATTCCATCGTTGATCCCATAGCTGAAACCGTTATCTACAGGCTTTAAAAAGAAGGCCTGGGGATTGTCCAGCATATAGACATCTACAATAAACCTCAGTTTTTCAACACTGTAATGCTTTTTGATCATGATGGGTTTTGTGGAAGGAGCCCCACCGCACTCTCCAAGTTTTCCGCCCTTATAGAGTATCCTGCTTATCTCTTTATCAATCTTTTTATAGATACCCTTTTGTTCAGAGGTAAGCTTGGAGTACAAAATGCTCTTCCCTGAACCTGCCATCTTCTTAAACAGCTTTGCGGAGGAAGATTTTATCGCCAGCCGCTTTGAGGAAGCATTGCCATTCTCGGATGTTGCCGCCTCATCTTCCGCAACATCAGTATCCCATGTGTTCTCAACAAAAACCTCCTGCTGTCCCATATCCGATTCCAGGCTTTCATCAGTTAAAGGGATACCATCTGTTTCAATAGTTTCCTCTGTAAGCTCAAGCTCCCCGGCATAAATCGGAGCGTCCTCCATAAAAGTGGTTACGATTATAGCCGATGCAAGTACTGCTGCCATGATCTTTACTGTTTTTCTCTTCATAGATGATCTCCTTTTGCTTCTTGATAAACTATAACCCGGTTTATCACTGAGTGATATTTTCTCCTTCTAATGGATTATATCATGAACAGACGATATTTTCATCCGTGTTATAGTTTTGCCTGTTGCCTATTGAGGATTTCCTCAATAGCGATCTTAAGATCCCCGTCGTATATGTGCACAGGTATTATCTCACCCGGTCCATACATACTGATCTGCATAGGTTCACCTTCCGTGAATGCTACAACCCTGTTCTTATCAGGATCAACGACCCAGTATTCCTTCACGCCTGCAGACATATACTTGTGCATTTTCTCTTTGTAATCGTAGCTTCGTGTGCTTCTTGATACCACTTCGATCACCCATTCGGGCGCTCCCAATACAGCAGCTTCCGTTAGCTTACTCTTATCACACAGAACAAACAGGTCAGGTATTACAAGCGTATAGTCATCCTCATTAAGCCGGACATTAAATCCCGTATCAAAAACCTCGCAGTTTCCATCGTTTGTTTCAATATAACTGTCGATGATCTTTCCCAACGACCGAACTATCCTCTGATGAGTATGTGACGGTGTTTCATTATATATGATATGACCATCGAGGAGTTCGTAGTTTCTGCCCTCCCCGAGCAGATGTAGTTCATTTATGGTTGCAAGATCCGGTCTTTTTAACGCATTGGATCCATGAAGTATGATCCCGTCTTCTTCTTTGGCAAATGCGATCGGTACATTTGATAATCCGTGTTCTTTCCTGTAATGCCTCTCAAAATCCGCGCGGTCGACATCTTCATCCGGGTGTTCTTCAAGATAATCGGTAAATGCTTTGACGTATGCTTCCAGCCGGGCTTTCATCTCCTCAGTCACGATAACTCTTTCGATCTTTTCAATGGTCACATATGACGGATTCTTTGTTTCGCCGGTAAACACCTTGCTGACGGTCCCGAATGGCAGATCTGCCCGATATGCTATATCCTTCGTTGTGAGTTTCAGTGTCTTTTTTCTTGCTTTAAGATCAGTAATGTCCATAAGTTACACCTTAATAACCTGACATATTGTAAGATAAATATATGTTCATCAGAAAAGAATGTCAATAAAAAATACCCGCAAACGGGTATTTTATATGCTCTTTATATAATATTTCCCGGCAGACGCTCAGTAATTGGCATCTTCTCCGTCTGCCTCTACAAATTTACTGTCAGTCTCATCGTCATCCATAGTATTTATATTTGTGAATTTATACGAGAAATTCACGTAAACCTTATAGTCATCGGGAACTATGATCGTACGGTCTTTTGCATGTGGGAACCCAAATTTGATGGTATCAGTGCTTCCCGGCTCCTTGACATTGGCGAACTGGTAATCATAGCCGATAACCTTACCTTCTTTATAGTAAACAACAGCCACTTTTGTGAAGTCATTTTGCCGTCCGTTGTTATGAACTTCAACATTTAATTTGTTCTCGACAATACTTGGTATATATGAGATGTTATGAACATTACCGTACATATTTCTTACATCATGAAAAACCACAGTTTCAATATCGTACGAATCATATTCGACATCTGTATTATATCCCTGTATCGCATTGG
>JAILLI010000111.1 GCA_024693225.1 Lachnospiraceae bacterium | reverse complement strand
TCATAGCTTATCTCATCAAGCTCGGCATGCATGAATTCCGCCCAGCTGTACTGGTTCATGTAATCACCCGTATACCTGTATTTTGACTCGTTCTTGTTCTCAAGCCAGTCATAGAGATCGCAGTCTATCCTGTCCTTTGCTATGGCCATACTGCCCCGCTGCTTCAGTATGATCCCGTCTATCTTAAGCTTCCTGAAGGTATTCTGAAGATCCTGCCTCAGATTGCTCAGGTATGACTGCTTCTTCTCGGGATCGGCATCATCCTCCCACAGGTTGGCTATTATCTCCCCGTTGGTGGTCTGGGCGCCTTTATTGTTTATGAGTATGGCAACGATCTCTTTTGTCCTTTTGTATTTGAACTCGACCGGAACGCCGTCAACGAAGAGCTCGAAATTGCCGAATGTCTGTGCAAATACTCTTTTGAATCTCTTTGACACATCGGGATAACGGAGATTTTCCAGCTCTTCTTTTATATCGTCTTCTTTGCACGGCTTCTTAATAAAGCCGCTCGCATGAAGCCGCATGGCCTCATATGCGCTGTCCGTCCTGCTGCTGTAATAAATGATGTTAACGTAAGGATTGAGCTCCTTGAGATATCTTCCCAGATCAAGGCCCGACAGCTCATCGGTATCGACATCGGTCACGACCACGTCGATCTCTTCACTTCGCGCATGATCAAGGGCCGCCAGCGAACTTTCAAAAAGAGACAGCTTAACATCACCCGATATCTTCTTTATCATCTCTCCGGTCTTCTTAAGGCCGGCGCTGTCATTATCTACCGCGATTATCTTCAATTGTCTCCTCCTTTCGGAAGTTCAACCCTGCGGACCTTCTGGTCCTTTCTCTGCTGGGGCGTCATCTTGAGGGGGTCCGCCTCACCGACCACGAGTGTATCACCGTCATTGACCGCGGCATCATGAAGAGGGCCCGAGTTCATATCGGACAGGACAAGGGCTGCAAACCTGTCGTAATTGTCATCATCGATGACCGGAAAATGGTATTTCATCCTGTACCAGTGCCGGGGATCATATCCCGCGCTTCCTATATAGAGACGGTCGGCGGTTGCAGCCACATCATCAACGCCTGCCATGTGCCCGGGCTCAAGTGAAGAATCCTCACAGAAAAGTGTTGCATAAGCCTTCAGTACCCTCTGCCTTACGGTCTCATCGGTCCCGTCTGCGTTCTTTCTGCCGGTTATCATCTCCATGACCCTGTAATAGTGATCCTGTGCCTCTTCGCTGTTCTCAAAATCAACGATAGCCTCATAGAATTTACGGACATCCGTATCTCTTGCGGTAAGTGCCATTATCTTTGCTCCTTCCCAAAACCCTTTCCACATTCCCTGATATGGATCAGGCTCTGCTTTAAGACCCTTCAACATAATGTGTATTCCTCCTACAACATATACCATATATGGTGTTTATCGTCAATGAAAAGGGAGCGCAGTAAACGCTCCCTTTCTTATCCTGTCATCATCTTCTTCGTATCAGTCGGCCGCCCTGTGCAGCAGCTCATGCTCATGTCCTTTTATGACATCATCCCAGATCTGCGATATCAGCGGATTCTCATCCGTATACCTTATGCTGGACAACTGGTCTACCTGGTATATACCGTTCATCCTGGCTGATCTTGTATGAGGTCCCATGGGAACCGGCTGTCCGCCGCCCAATATGCACCCTCTCCTGCATGCCATCACTTCCACAAAATCATACTCGGCCCGGCCTGCCTTTATATCCTCGAGAACATCCGATGCATTCTTGAGACCGTGGACCACTGCGATCCTTATCTGCCTGTCTCCTATTGTGACGTTTGCAGTCTTGAAGCCTTCCTTGCCCCTGATGCCCGAATACTTTATATTCTCCAGGGTCGTATGATCCTTTTCCGGTGACATATACCGAAGGACCGCTTCCGTAACACCGCCCGTTATACCGAATATGGACGCACCGCCCGATGCCATTGAGAAGGGCATGTCACAGGCCTCACTGGGAAGTTCCTCGAACTTGATACCCACCTGCCTGATCATGCGGATTATCTCCTGGGTTGTGATCACTATATCAGTGTCCTGTCTGCCTCCCGTATGGTTATCGGGGCGGAGGATCTCGGCCTTCTTGGCGGTACAGGGCATTATGGCAACGACATAGGTTTCCTTTCCATCCTCTTTGTCCTTTTCGGCAAAGTACTTCTTTATGACCGGAGAGAACATGCTCATGGGAGACCGGCATGTGCTTACATCTTCTGCAAACTCGGGATACTTGTTCTCACAGAACTTGACCCAGCCCGGACAGCATGATGTGAACAGAGGGAGCTTTTTGCCCGACTTCAGTCTTTCGGCAAATTCCTTTGCCTCTTCCATGACGGTAAGATCCGCTCCGAAGTTGGTGTCATATACTTCATCAAAGCCCATGATCCTGAGAGCCTTGACCAGTTTGCCCATGGTATTCTCACCCTTGGGAAGATTGAACTTGTCACCGACCGCCACCCTTACGGCGGGAGCGATCTGGGCGACCACCCGCTTTTTGGGATCCTCTATGGCATCCCATACTTCCGTGACATTTGTCCTGACCGATATGGCTGCCGTGGGACAGACAACGGCACACTGGCCACAGCCGACGCAGTCCGTTTCAGCCAGCTGCTTGCCGAAGGCAGGCATTATCTGCATGTTGGAACCCCTGTGGGCAAAATCTATTGCTCCCACAGCCTGGTTCTCCGAACAGGTCCTGACACAGTCCCCGCAGAGTATGCACTTGTTGGGATCCCTGACTATGCAGACAGAGCTCAAGTCTATGGGAAGCTCCTCCTTCTTGTTCTCAAACCTTACCGCATGGACACCTACACGGTATGCCAGGCTCTGGAGATCGCACATCCCGTTCTTGGTACAGGTCGTGCAGTCCCTGCAGTGGGATGAGAGAAGGAGCTCTATTATGAGCTTTCTGTACTGCTGAAGCTTCTTGGTGTTGGTGTGGATGATCATGCCGGCACGCGGCTGCTCGGAGCATGATGCGAACATCCTTCCCCTGTCATCCTCCACCATGCACATCCTGCAGGCCCCGTAAATCGACAGATCCGAATGATAACAGAATGTCGGTATGTCTATCCCGGCTTTCCTTATAAGCGACAGGATGTTCTTTTCACCTTCTATCGGCACCTTTATGCCGTCGATCGTCATATAATCCATCTAAGTCCTCCAAAAAAGTCTGTAAGCGCCAATATCCCTCTTATCTTCATCCCCGGGATATGGCCGAGAACGGGCAGTTATCGGCACATGCACCGCACTTGATACACTTGCTCTGGTCTATGGTAAAGGGTTTCTTTATCTCACCGCTTATGGCTCCCACAGGGCAGTTTCTTGCACATTTGCTGCAGCCCCTGCACAGGTCGGGCGAAATGACGTAGCTGGACAGGGCCTTGCAGGTGCCGGTCCGGCACTTTCCTTCCTTTACATGCTCCTCGTATTCGTCCCTGAAGACCTTCAGTGTCGACAATACCGGAAGAGCGGCGGATTTACCGAGGCCGCAGAGGGCCGTATCGGTTATGGCATGTCCCAACTCCTCGAGAAGATCCAGCTGTTCCATGGTCCCTCTTCCGTTTACTATATCCTCAAGTATCTCAAGCATCCTCATGGTACCCTCACGGCAGGGAACACACTTTCCGCAGCTTTCGTTCTGGGTAAAGTTCATGAAGAACCGGGCGACCTCGACCATACAGGTGTCTTCGTCCATTATGACAAGACCGCCGGAACCTATCATGGCTCCTTTGGCTTTAAGCGAATCAAAGTCAAGGGGGGCATCAAGATCCGCGGATATGAGACAGCCTCCCGAAGGACCTCCTATCTGGACCGCCTTGAACTCCTTGCCGCCCTTTATGCCTCCGCCTATATCGTATATGATCTCACGAAGGGTGGTCCCCATGGGGACCTCGATAAGACCCGTGTTGTTGATGGACCCCGTAACGGCAAAGGCTTTTGTCCCGGGGCTCTTTTCCGTCCCTATGCCATGATACCAGTCGGAACCGTTAAGGATGATCATGGGCACGTTGGCATATGTCTCGACATTGTTTAAGACCGTGGGCTTGCCGAAGAGTCCCTGCTCTACGGTACGGGGCGGCTTGGTACGTGGCATTCCCCGCTCACCTTCTATGGATGCCGTAAGGGCGCTTCCCTCACCGCATACGAAGGCACCGGCCCCTTTGTTTATATGCAGTCTGAACGAGAAGCCCGACCCTAATATGTCGTCACCTATGAGGCCGGCTTCCTCGGCCTGGGCTATTGCGATCTTAAGTCTTGATACCGCAAGGGGATACTCGGCACGGACATAGATGTATCCTTCGGCGGCCCCGACGGCATATGCTGCGATCAGCATACCCTCTATCATCTTATGGGGATCGCCTTCCATAACGCTTCTGTCCATGAAGGCACCCGGATCTCCTTCATCACCGTTGCAGACTATATATCTTGTCTTCTCTTCCTGGCGGGCGACCTGTTTCCACTTGTAACCCGTCTGGAAGCCGCCGCCTCCGCGGCCTCTTAAGTTGGAATCGTAAATGACATCTATGACCTCATCAGGTGTCATGGTAAAGAGAGCTTTCTCAAGGGCCTTGTAACCGTCAAAGGCAAGGGCCTCTTCTATGTGCTCGGCCCCTATACGGCCGCAGTTCTTAAGGACCAGCCGCATCTGTTTGGCATAGAAAGGGATGTCGTCCTGGGCGGGATAGGTTACGCCGTCCATTTTGTAAAGGAGGCGCTCTACCGGCTTACCTCCCAATATGGTCGTATTGTATATCTCATCGCAGTCCTCGGGCCTGACCTTGATATAGAGATAGTTGTAAGGCTCTATGCGGACAAGGGGACCCATCTCACAGAAGCCGTGACAGCCGCTCTTTTCAACATCGGTATCTATGGGGCTGTGTGCGACCTCCTCGCCGAAGACTATCTCGGCATCGGGATCGTTTCCGGTAAGGGCACATATCCTCTCGTAGATCTTTTCCGAACCGCCGGCCAGACAGCCCGTGCCTGCACATATGAGGACACGGCATTTTATGTTCTCGATCCTTTTCTCGGAAATGGTACGTGCCTCGGCAAGGTCTTCGCGTGATCTTAATCTGTTCATGCTTCGCCCTCCCTGATCTCTTTGATGGTCTGTGTCACCTTTTCGGGGGTCATGGCGGGATGGACCTCGTCATTTACGGTCATGACGGGGGCTAATCCGCAGGCTCCGAGACATGATACGGTCTCAACCGTGAACATCATGTCATCGGTCGTACGCTTGCCGTCAGACAGGCCCAGCTCCTTGTTGAGCTGCTCCAGTATGAGGGTTCCCTTCCTGACATGACATGCAGTCCCGTCACATACCTTGATAACATATTTTCCCTTCCGGTCGAAGGAAAAATTCTCATAGAAAGTTGCCACAGAATAGGCCTTGGCCTCGGTGATCCCGATCTTTTCGGCAACATATGTCAGAAGCTCGGGGGGGATGTAGCGGTACACAGACTGAATGTCCTGCATTATGGGAATGAGTGATTCCTTCCCTTTTCCGTGTTCGGATATTATCTCATCCGCCTTTTCATAAAATGATCTTTCAAGCATAGAACCTCCCTAGGATAAAACATGGTGATCAGATCTTTTGCAGTTGGTCTTATTATAACATATACCCGCAGTATGAGTTTTCTTTTTTATATCTTTTGAGGCATTAAATGATGCAAAAGTGGGCCGGTATAAGCCTGGCCCGCTCTCTTATGCGCGCATCTCGATAAGGGGGGCACCATTTCCTTCAAGGTAGTCGGCCGTGATGGTGACCCTGCCTATGTTGTCATCCTTGGGGATCTCGTACATTATATCGAGCATTATGTCCTCTATGATGGCCCTCAGGGCCCTGGCCCCCGTCTCCTTCTTCTGGGCCTTCCTGGCTATGGCAAGGAGGGCATCGTCGGTAAATTCAAGATCGACCTCATCCATGGACAGCAGCTTCTGGTACTGCCTGATCAGGGCGTTCCTGGGCTCCTTTAGGATATCCACCATCATCTCGTCGGTAAGACCCTGCATGGTGCATATGATGGGCAGCCGCCCGACAAACTCCGGGATCATGCCGAACTTCTTGATATCCTCGACCGTGACCTCGGAGAGTATGTCCTTGCGCTTGTCAAGACTGTCCTTGAGTTCCGCGTTAAAACCTATGGAGGTCTGCTTGCGCAGTCTCTGCTTTATGATCTCGTCAAGATCAGGGAAAGCCCCGCCGCATATGAAGAGGATGTTCCTGGTATCGACTGTGGCAAGAGGCACCATGGCGTTCTTGGAATTGGCTCCCACGGGGACCTCCACCTCGGCCCCCTCAAGGAGCTTGAGCATACCCTGCTGGACACTCTCTCCGGATACATCCCTCGAGTGCGAGTTCTTCTTTTTGGCTATCTTGTCTATCTCGTCGATGAATATTATGCCGGTCTCCGCCCTCTCGACATCATTGCCCGCTGCCGAAAGGAGCTTTGATACAACGCTTTCTATATCGTCACCTATGTAACCGGCCTCGGTAAGAGAGGTTGCATCCGCTATGGCAAGAGGTACGTCAAGGAGCTTTGCAAGGGTCTTTACCAGATAGGTCTTGCCGCATCCCGTAGGTCCTATTAGAAGGACATTTGACTTTTCTATCTCAACATCACGCAGGCGCTCTTCAAAGTCCTCGGGCTTCATGGTCTCCGAGGCCACCCTTTTGTAATGGTTATAGACCGCAACGGCCATGACCTTCTTGGCATCTTCCTGGCCTATGACGTACTCGTCAAGAAGGGCCTTGATCTTGTGGGGAAGGGGAACGTTTTTGATGTCGATCACGGTCTTTTTCTCCCCGTCACCCTTGTCCTTCTTCTTGACTGCAGGTGTCCCGAACATCATGTTCTGAAGATCGGCCATGTTGAGAAAGCCTATGTTGGGAAGGCCGAAGCCTCCGGCAAATCTTACCGATCCCCCCTTCTGCCTGTCCTTATCATCTTCATCGCTCCCGCCGCCTTCTCCTTCCTTTGAAGGTGCGTCATCATTTTCCTTTAAGACCGGTCCTTCTTCGGACACCCTCAAAGTCTCATTGCCTTGAGGCTTTACATCACCGGCATTCTTTTCGGGGGCTGTGCCTTTGCCCATACCCTCTTTTCCCGCCGGGTTAAAGTTTGCCATAAAGGTCTCTATGTTGTCAGAGTTCCTTGTAAAGGAACTTAGCTGATCGGCCACCTTCATGGCATTTTCAAGGCATGATCTGCAGACATGAAGTCCGCCCGTAACGGGCATGAGACTCCCCGCTTCCTCTTCGGACTTACCGCACAGACAGCAGTATTTTATCGTATCACTCATATCATCAGCTCCAGTGTTTGTAGAAATATTCGGGGCTGGCCGTACACTTGAGTATCAGGCGCCGCCCCAGTTTCCTGTACTTTTTCCCCAGCCTGTAACCACAGAGCCTGAAGGCAGACTGTATGACAAAGGGGACTATGACAAAGGGCTTTCCTTCCCTTTTAAAATATGAAAAAGCAGCCTTCACATAGGCCATACCCTCGCTCTCGGACGATACGTCACCAAAGACCTCCGGGTGCATGGCCTGGGATACCGCAAGGTCGAAATTCCTGTGAAACTGCTGCATGTTGGTGTAATTGTGGTAATGGTACACGGTCGCATCGGCCGCATAAGCTATCCTGTACCCGTTCTCTATAAGGGTATGGGCAAAGACCATGTCTTCATTGAATATCATGTCTTTGGGAAACTTTCCCAGCTTCTCGAATATATCCCGCCGGTACATGGCACAGGCGTTTGAACAGAAGTAGGTCTTGATCCCAAGCCTTTCCTTATCCTCTGCCGATTTGACAAAAGACCGGGGCGGATAGTTAAATGAGCGCGAAAACTTCTCTATGACAGATGCTCCGTCTCCGGCAAGCTGCCTGGCATAGACGGCAGCTATACTGTCATCCGAAAAGGCAGCGACCATTTTCTCTATCAGTTTATCGTCTGCCGGGCAGGCATCCATTGTCAGGAAGAGGAGGTAGTCAGCCTCGCTCCCCTTTGCCCCTTCATTACGGGTCGCTCCGTGGTCAAACTCACGCCGGGACACGTTCCTGACCTCAAAGTGCCTTGCGGTCTTGTCGTAGTTCCTGCCCCGAAGCAGATTATCCATGTACTTCTGCTCGGTATTTATAAGGACGATACGGTTGGGGGCAATGGTCTGACCCTTAAGCTTCTCCACTATGGCAAGCAGCTTTTCGTCCGGCTTGTAGGTTGGGATTATGATATCGATAAGCATAGGCACATTTCCGATAAGTTCCGGTCCCCGTTAATATGCATTCTTGTTGATGAAGCCCCGGAAGATGGTGAGGATGAGGATCTTGATATCCAGCTCCAGGGTCCAGTTCTCTATATAGTAGAGGTCACACTCTATGCGCTTTTCGATCGAAGTATCCCCCCTAAGACCGTTGATCTGGGCCCAGCCCGTAAGGCCCGGCCTTACCTGGTGCTTGATCATGTAACGGGGTATCTCTTCACGGAATTTCTCGACAAACTGAGGCCTTTCCGGACGGGGGCCCACCAGGGACATCTGTCCGAAAAAGATATTAAAGAGCTGGGGCAGTTCATCAAGGCTTGTCCTTCTAAGGAACCTCCCCACCTTTGTGACCCTGGGATCATCCTTGGTGGTCCATCCCTTGGCTTCCTCGGCCTCGGTCTGTTCTATCATGGTACGGAACTTGTACATCTGGAAGGGCTTGTTGTGAAGGCCCACCCGCTCCTGTTTGAATATGACCGGACCGTCACTTGTCAGCTTGATCAGGATAGCAGAGATTATCATGAAAGGCGACGATATGACGATGCCGAACAGGGATCCGACTATGTCGACCAGGCGCTTTACAAAAGCATTTAGGGTATTGTTAAGGGGTACCCGCCTGATATTGATGACGGGAAGGCCCTGTATATCCTCGGTGTAGGGCCGGTTGGGAATGACACCCTCATAGTCGGGGATGAACTTTGTGTGCACACCCGATTTTTCACAAAGACCCACTATCTCCTTAAGCCTGCCGTACTGGCCCAGGGGAAGGGTTATGGCTATCTCGTCCAGCTTGTTCTCGGGAAGGATCAGGGGCAGGTTGTCGATGGTCCCTAAGACCCTGATACCCTTATACTCTGTCCCCCTCTCGGTATTGTCATCAAGTATGCCCCTTATCACGTATCCCCACTGGGGGTTTAAGAGAACCTTGTTTATATATGACTGGGCAGAGCCGGAATATCCGACCAGCAGCACATATTTTATGTTATAGCCCCGCTTCCACCAGAACATCATGAGAGCCCTCATCATGTTCCTGACAACGGTCTCAAGGCCTATGCAGACTCCCCAGAATATGAAGATCATCTGGCGGGAAAAATCGGGCTGGTTGATCAGGTAGAGTATCACCATGAAGATCAGGGCCCCGATGGTATTGGCCTTGATAACGTTTATAAGCTCCCTCTTCCTTCCGGAGGCCCGTCTGGTGCTGTAAAGGTCCAGCTGCGAATACAGGATCAGATAACCCGGTACAAGAAAGTAGAGGGCCGTCATATATGTCCGCATGTCCAGTCCTTCATCATAGAGAAGGAGCCCGCTTTCAAACTTCAGAAAATAGGCGAACATGTAACTTGCAACTATGACAAATCCGTCGATCACCAGGGTCAGCCGGTTGATCAGTCTCTGATTGTCTCTTATCATGATATCCTCTTTACGGTCCTTTTCCTTTGGGACCCTTCTTTATACCTTCAGTGCGCAAACCGCCGCACGACATTGATCCACAGTTCTATCTGGATCCGGATGTAATTGCCCAGATACCCGGCTTTAAAGGGAACCTTTTTATCCCTTGTGCATATCCGGCATCCGTCCATTATACCCGACATGTATTCGGATCCGAAACCTTTTTTTGTAAAATACAGGGCTTTTATGATAAAACCCGCAAGCCAGAAGGGCATGTTGAGTATCATCTGGGCAAAGGGCATGTTCTTGTAAAGGACATATACACTGTTCCTTGCCGCCTGCCTTACCTTGTAGGCGTTGTGGCGGGATCCCGTCACTGCGCTTCCGGCATGGTATACTATGGCTTTGGGGGCATATCTGTTGACAAGTCCCCTTATCCTGGCCCTGTAACCCACATCCACATCCTCAAGATAGGAGATATGTCTCTCATCAAAGCCTCCTATCTCCTTAAGGAGGCCTGTATCATATATGGCGGCACCCGCACTGGCGGAAAACACACTGGCCTCTTTATCATAGCCTTCTTTTTTCTTATCCTTGCCGAGCGAAAATGCCCACCCCAGGGCACAGTAGAGATCACCCGCGCTGTCAATAAGGTCGGGCCTTCCCATCTGCAGCATCTTTGAAGCCGCTGAAAAGGTGCCGGGCCTGTCCTTAATGGCAAGGACCAGTTCCCTGACAAAGTCCTTGTCCGCCCTGGTATCGTTATTCAAGAGTATGACATAGGGGGTATCCGCCCGCTTTATCCCCTCGTTGACGGCCCTGCAGAAGCCGTAGTTTTCGGGAAGTTCAACAAGGTCCACATTGGGATATTCCCTTATGATGGCGCACGAACCGTCAGTCGAGCCGTTATCAACGACAATGACCGCAGCCTCCATGGTCTGTTCCTTAAGGCTGTCCAGACAGTCCCTGATATATTTTATCCCGTTATAGTTGGGTATTATGACGGTTGCTTCTCTTTTCATCTCTTTCTCGTAAAGACCGCTTTATGTCTGTAATATATATGATATCCGTCCTTAAGCCTTAAAGGATCAAGAGATATGACCGCTCCGCGGCGGACCAGCATACAGTCCGGGGAAGCATCTTCGCAGAGCCTGTCAAGGGAAGCCCTGTGCATATAGCCGGAAAAATGGCAGGGGAGGCCCTTCATATAAGGTATCATCTTCCCATCTCCATCCCGGATGAACCCGGCGCTCTCCACCTTTTTCTTCCTGTCTATGATCTTTCCCGTAACGGCCCCGATACGATCATCCTGCATACAGGACATCATGTCCTTTAAGGTATCATCATCCGCCATCTTCAGGTCATCTGCAAGGACAAAGAGGTATTCCGTATCATCCCCGTCTTCCTTATCCCACCTGTCAAGGCTTTTTGCGGATATGGTCTTTACCCTTCCTTCGATCCTCTCATAGCCTATATCGAAAAATCCCAGATGGGGACTGTCGGTAACGGTCGCTTTTATGCCCTTTCTTTCAAGGTGGGCTTTAACGGCTGCTTTCCCGGCCTTATAAGCATAGAGCTTGGCATCGGGGTTTTCGGAGGTAGACCCTTTGGTGCTCCTCCAGTGATAGAGGACCCTGGGGACATGGATGATCTCGCTCTCATGGAGGTTTTCCGTACACCTTAATATGAAATCATGATCCTGGGCCCCGTCAAATTCCGGCCGAAAGCCTCCCACGCTCTTGGCCAGATCAGTCTTTACCGCCAGGAAATGGCATATGTAATTGTTGGTACATAAAAGGACGGGATCAAAGCCGGGCTTGATATTGGGATCAAAATAGTCTGTCCCGTCACTGCTCACCTTGTCTTCATCGGTATATATGACCATGATCCTTGACAGGCGGCCTTCATCACGGAGCCGGTCCTCCTTTTTTTCCACAGCCTCCATTATATCAAAGAGGGCCGTTTTTTCCAGGACATCATCGTGATCGAGCAGGGCCGTGTAGTCCCCCTGCACATGCGAAAGAGCTTCGTTTGTGTTGGCGGCTATGCCTTTTACTCCCTTTGTCCTTATATACCTGACCTTGTCATGTATACCCCCGAAGCTGTCCCTGCATTTTATGTTGTATTCTTCGGTAAACTCCATGACTGTGCTGCGAAGACTCTCATCCTCGCTCGAATCGGCCAGGATCAGTTCCCAGTTCCCGTAGGTCTGGTCACCCACGCTTTTGAGCATGGCGGCAAAAACAGCCGGATCCGGTTCATATACCGGGACCAGTATGGAAAACCTGTAGGGCCTTGCAAAGCTTCTTTCCCTCTGGACTCTTAAGGTCTCCTCATCCGCCGTCTGCGGTGCATATCCCGCCTCGGCCCCATCCCGGGCAAGGCGTTCCGCCGCTTTGAAAAAAGTCTCTCTTATGCCGTTTCTCTTTAAGTAGCTTAAGCCTCTCTTAAAATAGTTCCTCTTTCCCATTGGTATCAGATCTTTGCTTTCGCAAAGGCCTCCAGTTCTTCGGGTGTACCAAGCACATGGACAGACGACGCATCGACAAGGCAGATGGCGACCTTCATGCCCCCCGATATCATATGGTTGTAAAGGGGGGCTATGTATCTCTCGCCTGCGTCAAGATTTCCACCCTTTGTGTAATACTCTTCATACATGGTCTCATAAAGGCCGCAGGAGGAGAAATAGTAGGCTCCCAATGTGCAGTTGTCGGATATGCGCACCTTCTCCTTTACACTAACGGCCACCCCATTCTCATCGGTCTTTACAAAGGACCAGTGATCTCCCGGGGCATTAAAACAGGGGATAAAGCCGTCACCTTTTATATCAGCAGTCCTTAGCTGCCCCGCTTCGACATAGGTATCGATATTGTATACCAGAAGGGGCTCCTCCTTCTTCCAGAAGGGAGCTGCCAGCAGGGCACTTGTGGCCTGGCCGTCGGTCATTGTGTCGATCTCTATGATCCTTATGTTCCCGATCCCCCCTATATCCTTCCACTCATTCCTTATGAAGTCTTCTGCCTTATCCTCTTTCCTTACGATGAAGTAATATTCATTGTCCGGATCATCATATCCCCGGAGGCTTTCCATGGACCAGGCAAAAAGGGATCTTCCGTGGACCTTTATCTCATATTTGGGCATGTCATAGCCGGCTTTCCTGAAGCGGGTGCCGAGGCCTGCCATGGTTATGACTATCTGCATCTGTCCCTCCTTACTATCTCGTCGAGCTCCTCCAC
>JAILLI010000011.1 GCA_024693225.1 Lachnospiraceae bacterium | reverse complement strand
AGCAATTTCAGGATGGATTTATTTTAACATAATCCAAAGCAAAAAGGCAATATCCAAATTATTTTAAATTTTTGTTGACAATTGTTCTGTGAAGAATTATGATAAACCCATCAAGGGGAAGGTATTAATTATGCAATATGCACAATTTAACCCCTGATAACCTGTTCACATTATTTAGTTAGGAGGTTTTAGAATGAAAAAGAGGATCATTGCAATGTTTCTTGCCGCTTGTACGGCACTGACAATGACTGCCTGCGCTGCAGCACCCGCAGCACCGGCCCCTGCAGCAGCAGGAGATGCAGCAACAGGAGATGCAGCAGCAGAAGCAGCTACAGAAGAAGCAGCCGAAGTGAGCGAAGGAGCCGAGACTGCACCTGCAGGCGCTCAGGAGCTTACTTTCTGGACATTCCAGGCTGCACATCAGAAGTTCATGGAAGATGCAGCAGCAAGGTGGAACGAGACATATCCCGACCGTCCCATCGATTTCAAGGCTGAGACACTCGGCTATGACGACATGCACAATAACCTGATGATCTCCCTTCAGACAGGTACGGGCGCACCGGATCTTGCCGATATCGAGATCTCAATGTACGCAAACTTCATTACCGGTGATGAGGCAAGCATTCCCCTTGTTCCGCTTAATGACGTGATCGAGCCGGACAAGGAAAACCTTATCATGGGACGTTTTGACAACTATGCAAATCACGGCAACTACTACGGTGTGGACTATCACGTTGGAGCAACCTGCCTTATGTATAATAAGGAGATCTTCGAGCAGGCCGGCGTTGATATCAACTCTATCGAGACATGGGATGACTTCAAGGAAGCTGGCAAGACCATCAAGGAGAAGACAGGCAAGTACATCATGGCCTGCGAGACAACAGAGCACTGGACATATTACCCTCTTATAACCGAGCGCGGAAGCGACTTCTTTGATCCCGCTACCGGTGAGGTCACACTTGACAACCAGATCAATATCGATACACTCCAGTGGCTTCTTGACGGTATCAACGACGGTATATTTGTTGAGATGCCCGGCGGCTTCTGCCACAGTGAAGAGTGGTATGCATACATGAACGAAGGCAATGTTGCCACCATCGGCGTTCCCCTCTGGTACCTGAACCGTTTCACCGACTATATGCCTGACCTTAAGGGCAAGATGTCTGTAAGGACACTTCCCGTTTGGGAAAAGGGTGGTGCAAACTCCGCAGGTCTTGGCGGAACAGGAACGTCCGTTACAAATCAGGCCAAGGACGTACAGCTTGCAAAAGATTTCCTCTACTTTGCAAAGATCTCACGTGAGGGCGCTATCCGTACATGGACCGAGCTTGGATTTGACCCGATCAGAAAAGACATCTATGATGATCCTCAGATGACGGCACCCAACCGCTTCACGGAATACTTCGGGAATGAGATCTACGATGTAATGGATGCAACGGCTGATGCGATCTCTGCTCTGTCAACTTCCAACCCGCTCTATCCTGAAGCTCTTACAAGGGTACAGAAGACGGTTATGTTCAACGTTCTTTCCGAAAAGAACCAGACTCCCGAAGAAGCTCTGAAGCAGGCAGCTGACGAACTTCGTGCAATGCAGTAATATACAGGTTATAATTTAGAAGGTGCGGGGACGGTCACGGCCGTTCCCGCATATTAATAGTCATGAGGAAACTGTTATGTCGAAACATGATAAGAATGATAATACAGGAACAAAGATAAGAATGCTCAAAGTAGCGCCGTATATCTTTACGGCCCCCTTTGTCATATATTTCCTTATATTTTTCATCTATCCGATAACAAGCACTTTCTGGACCAGTCTGTGTCAGCAGGTTGGTTTTGCTCCTCCCAAATATGCGGGGCTGGCCAACTACAAGCTGCTCATGGATGACTATTTCAAGATGGCTGTCCAGAATTCCACGATATACACCTTTTTTACCTGTCTGATCCTGATCCCTCTGCCCTTATTTCTGGCAGTACTTCTTGATTCCAAGTTTGTCGTAAGATCGGAGATCTTTAAGAGCGCCCTGTTCATCCCGGCCCTTACAAGCGTTGTCATGGCCGGCCTGTTTTTCAAGTATGCGTTCTCATCCAATCCGGCGGCCCTTATGAATTCGATCATAGGAGTATTCGGGATAGATCCGCAGGGCTGGCTGGAAAAGCGGACCACGACCTGGATCGTATTAGTCGTATTCTGCGTATGGAAGTGGCTTGGTGTTAATATCGTCTATTATCTATCAGCTCTTCAGACCGTGCCAAAGGAGCTTTATGAAGCAGCTACGATCGACGGTGCCAATGCATGGAACAGATTCATGCATATCACGGTCCCCGGAGTAAAGCCGACTATCATATATGTGCTTACCATCTCAATATATGGCGGCTTTTCAATGTTTGCCGAAGCCTTCACACTCTTTAACAGTGCAAGGACGCCGGGAGATATCGGTGCCACTATCGTAAGCTACATATATGCCCAGGGCTTCAACCGCAATAATTTCGGTATCGCATCCGCGGCCGGGATCACTCTTCTTGCGGGTGTCCTGATCATCAACATAATACAGCTTCGGATAACCGATCCGGTCGGTAAGAAAAACGACTGATCAGATATAAGGTATGGATAAAGGAAGGTATTGATATGACAAAGAAAAAAATCGGACTTACTATACTCGGAACTCTGATCGTCGCAATATTTGCAGTGATCGCGCTGATGCCATTTTTCTTCCTGCTCATCTCTTCGTTTAAGCCGGGAAGTGAAATGATCCGCAACGGTCTGCAGTTCAAATTTGATTTTGAGAATTACAGTCTCGTAAATTACGGGCTGATAAAAACGGAACGTGACGGGATATATCTGAAATGGTACGTCAACAGTATCGTTATCATGTTGATCCAGGTGGCGGTAGGACTCTTCTTTTCCTCCCTTGTCGGCTACGGCCTTGCAAAGTACAGGTTTAAGGGCAGGAATACCCTCTTCATTCTGGTACTCATGGTAATGATGGTCCCGGTTGAGATCCTGATCCTCCCTCTCTACAAGGAGATCAACTCTTTTAACATGATAGATACATATGCAGGGGTCGTGCTTCCCTTTATTGTACCGGCTACAGGGGTCTTTTTCTTCAGACAGTTTGCAAGCGGGCTTCCAAGTGAGATAATGGAGTCGGGAAGGATAGACGGCTGCGGGGAGTTCGGTATCTTTTTCAGACTTATGATGCCGATCATGCTGCCGGCCTATGGTGCCATGACCATACTGCTTGCCATGGGCAGTTGGAATTCCATGGTCTGGCCCATGATCGTACTTAGGACCTCCGAGATGCAGACCTTACCGATCGGGTTGCAGTCACTGCTCACACCCTATGGGAACAATTACGATCTGCTTCTGTCGGGAGCCGTCATGAGCGTACTACCGATCATGGTGATATTCCTTTTGAACCAGAAGACCTTTATCGCAGGTATGGCAGCCGGAAGCGTAAAGGGGTAAAAACTAACACAGAACGGAGATGGATATGAAAAAAGCAAGTATCATACTGGATAAGGATTTTATTGTCGGTCAGATAGACAAAAGGATCTACGGCTCCTTTATAGAGCATCTCGGCCGGGCAGTCTATGGAGGAATATACGAACCCGGACATGAGACGGCCGATGAGCTTGGATTTAGAAAAGATGTCATCGACCTTGTCAGAAAGCTTAATGTTCCCATCGTACGCTATCCGGGTGGAAATTTCGTATCGGGCTTTAACTGGGAAGACAGTGTCGGACCCGTAAAGGATCGCCCGAAGCGTCTGGATCTTGCCTGGTTCACAACCGAGACCAACGAGGTGGGACTTCATGAATTTGCAAGCTGGGCCGGTAAGGCAGGCAGCGATATCATGTATGCGGTCAACCTTGGAAGCCGCGGTCCGGAGCAGGCAAGGGATATAGTTGAATATGCAAATCATCCCGGAGGCAGCAAGTTCTCCGACATGCGTATCGCCAACGGCAGGAAAGATCCTTTCGGGATCAAGCTTTGGTGTCTCGGAAACGAGATGGACGGACCCTGGCAGATGGGCCAGAAGACAGCTGTTGAGTACGGAAGGACTGCGAGAGAAGCAGCCAAGATGATGAAATGGGTCGATCCCTCTATAGAAGTTGTGGCCTGCGGATCATCTTCGACGGAAATGCCGACCTTCGGAAGCTGGGAACTGGAGATGCTGGATGAGTGCTATGACAATGTGGATTACGTTTCGCTGCACCGTTATTACGGCAACCCCACACAGGACACGCCCGGTTTTCTGGCCAGGACCATGGACATGGATGATTTCATTAAAAGTGTAGTGTCGGTCTGCGATGCCGTAAAAGGCAAGAAGCACAGCAAGCATACCATTAATCTCTCATTTGACGAATGGAATGTCTGGTATCACTCCAATGAGCAGGATCAGGAGATCTGGAAGCAGGATAAATGGAACCGGGCCCTTCCTCTTCTTGAAGATATATATAATTTCGAGGATGCTCTTCTGGTCGGATCTATGCTGATAACCCTCATGAAGAATGCGGACAGGGTCAAGGTCGCATGTCTTGCACAGCTTGTGAACGTTATCGCTCCCATAATGACCAGGAACGGCGGCGGAGCATGGGCCCAGACGATCTTCTATCCCTTCTGCCATGCTTCGGTATACGGACGCGGAACATCCCTTAGTACACTTGTAGACAGTCCCGTATATTCCTGCAAGGATTATGACGATGTCCCTTATATCGATGCAACGGCGACTATGGATGAAGAAGGTAATGTTACCCTCTTTGCCGTAAACAGGGATATGAAGGAAGATTATGAACTGACCGTCGATCTGCGCTCATTCGGAGACCTGTCGATAAAAGAACATATCCTGCTGCATCATGATGATGTTAAAGCTGTTAATACAGAGGAAAACCCTGATAATGTTCTTCCGACACAGGGTCCCGGCGGAACCGTCGACAGCGGCAGGGCCACAGTCAAGCTTCCCGCCTTAAGCTGGAATGTTATAAGGCTTGGAAAGTGATCCTACGACAAGTAGGCAGATTATGAAGACATGGCTTGACAATAAGATCTTTATATTTTTGGGCAAGGTGCTGGAGGTTATCCTGGTAAGTCTCCTGTGGTATATCGGAAGTATCCTGATAGTTACCGCAGGGACTTCCTCGGCAGCCCTCTATTACACGGTCCATAAATGTATCTTCAACAGTGAAGGCTACCTGTTTTCCACCTATAAGAAATCTTTTACGGATAATCTTAAAAAGGCAACCCTGCTCTGGCTTATATGCCTTGTGCTGGATGCCTTTCTTGTCTTTGATCTTCTTCTTGCAAAGATGGCGATAGATCAGAACAGCCTGCTGGGTGTATTGTATTATCCCGTCCTGGTATGTATGGTACTGGCATTCATGTGGCAGCTTTCCGTAATGGCATATCAGGCACGGTTTGAGGACAGTATCCGGGCCGTATTGTATAAATCAGCCCTTATAGCATTCAGGAATATGGGATGGATGATATTTCTGACCTTATTTCTTGCAGGCCTTATATATCTGTGCCGGTATCTGATAGTTCTGGTCGTCATCCTTCCCGGTGCCTATACCTG
>JAILLI010000198.1 GCA_024693225.1 Lachnospiraceae bacterium | reverse complement strand
GAGATATCATACCGGATAAGCTGGAATACGGGATCCGGTGGGCCGGTAGATGAGCATAAGGGCCGGTATATGAGTGCCGCTTTCGGGAAAGAGGAAACAAAGAAAGCGGACCTTGAGGCAGGGGGGCTTAAAAAGACAGGCTGCATACCCTTTAAGTACGCCAAAGGCCTTGATATAGACCTGTACGGAAGCTACCGTCTCATTAACATACATGGGGCAGGCAGTTTCCTGCTTGTGCCGGAGGGTATGGAAGCTCCCGCAGGGTTTCCCGAAGACATTACGATACTATCACAGCCCTTTGACAATACCTATCTGGTCTCAACATCGGCAATGGACCTTGTAAGGGGGTGCGGCAGCCTTGACAGGATCAGATTTTCACCCCTTGAAGAGGACGACTGGTACCTAAAAGAGGCCGCAGACCGTATGAAGGCCGGCGACATGGTCTATGCAGGCAAATACAGGACACCGGACTATGAGCTCCTTGTTGGCGGAGGATGCGATCTTGCCGTGGAGAACACCATGATATACCACGATCCCGAAGTCATAGATAAGCTATCAGAGCTTGGTATACCGGTCATAGTGGAAACATCGAGCTATGAAAGCGACCCGCTCGGAAGGCTGGAGTGGATAAAGCTCTACGGCATACTATTCGACGCCTACGATAAAGCAGAAGCCTTTTTTGATGAGGAAGAAGCAAGGATAAAAAGCCTTGGACGGATGGACCAGAAGGGCCCTAAAGTGGCCTTCTTTTCCCTGTCCTCTTCAGGCCTGATAAGTGTCAGAAAGAGGGGGGATTACATGGTATCCCTGATAGAGCTTGCCGGGGGCTCTTATGTACCGGCGGATCTTGAGGACGGAGATGGCGGGACCTCTTCCATGAACATGCAGATGGAGGATTTTTATGCCGCATGCTCCGATGCCGATGTGATCATATACAATTCCACTATCGGTGATGAGCCGGATGGGATCGGCTATCTTACGGATTGGAGCCCGCTCTTTAAGGATTTTAAGGCTGTGAAGGAAGGAAAGGTCTATGTGATGACGGGCGGATTTTTCCAGATGCCGACCAAAATGGCGGATCTTGTCGGGGATATAGGTAAGGCCCTGTCGGGTTCAGAAGAGCAAATGGAGTTTTTATATCCTCTTAAGTGACATGAAGAAAAGAACGGTAATTGCCTTTATTTTCATATTGACGGCCCTTGTGGCGGCTGTATATGTCAATATCATGACAGGGAGTGTCAGGATAGGGGCAGCAGACGTTCTGGCCGCCTTTACCGGGGAAAACACGGATAAGGCCCAGACAAACATAATACTTGCCATAAGGCTTCCGAGGGTCCTTGCGGCCATGATACTTGGCGGCGGACTTGCCCTTTCGGGATATATGCTGCAGACCTTCTTTTCAAACCCCATAGTGGGGCCTTTCGTTCTGGGTATATCTTCGGGGGCAAAGCTTGCGGTAGCCATCGCCCTGATCTTTATAGTATCAGGCGGCGGCAGGGCAACGTCCCTTCTTCTGGTCGGAGCCGCTTTCATAGGAGCACTGGCGGTCATGGGTTTCGTCCTTGCAATCTCCATGAAGGTCAGGAGCATGGGAATACTGGTCGTCTGCGGGATAATGACGGGCTACATATGTTCCGCGGCCACCGATCTCATGGTCACTTTTGCTGATGATTCGGATATAGTAAACCTTCATAACTGGTCAATGGGAAGTCTGTCAGGCATGAATATGCATGATATAGGTGTCATGACCTTTATTACGGCCCTATGCCTTGCCGGAGCGGTTCTTATGTCAAAGCCCATGGCATCTTACAGGCTGGGAGAGGCATATGCGGGATCGGCAGGGGTTAACATAACTTTGCTCAGAGTATCCCTTATACTCTTATCAAGCCTCCTTGCAGCGACTGTAACTGCCTTTGCAGGCCCCATATCTTTTGTGGGCATAGCCGTTCCCCATCTCTTTGCGGGAATGTGCGGGACAGGAAAGCCTAAGCTTATGATACCGGGCTGCTTTCT
>JAILLI010000170.1 GCA_024693225.1 Lachnospiraceae bacterium | reverse complement strand
TAAGCAGACAATATTTCTTTCAAAATATCATCATTCACTCCGTCCGCCTCCTATCGTGGGAAGGTTATTCTTATACAACAGTTCCTGGGTCTCCATAAAATCTTTATGATGATAAAGGCAGTATGCTATAACCGCATCCCTCTTAACACGCGGATGAAGTGCTGTAACACGGGCTACCTTTAAAAGCTGCTGTGCTCCTGCCGAGTCAAGTTCCAAGCCAAAGGCCAGCTGGATCACTGTATCCCTGGAAGGGTTTCTGGTGCCTTTAAACAGTCTGTGCCCATATGAAGATTCAATGTTTCCGCGTTTTATGACGCTCTCCTCATTCTCCCCTTTTGCATCGCAAAGAGCAGTAATATATTCGGAAAATAATGGGAACCGGCTTTCTCCTGTTTTATCCAGATATTCCTCTACCGATCTCATAGTAAAAAGTTTTCCCCATAATTCCTGTGTCGTAGCCTTCTCATTCATAGAGTTTACCCCATACATTATGTAATAATTTATCGTCTATGCTTAATAGTTCGTTATTCGGATTATATATTCATCAAACATCGGAAGTGTAAAACGAACATAACCATGTTCACTCCCGTCCAGAATACCGCGTTTTACCAAACGATCCCTGTATACACAATACTCATTATCCGACATCGCCGTCAATTCTTTTATCTCTTTCGCTTTGCCATTTTTTGACTTTGCAACTCCGTATGCCAGTTTCCTGTCTCCTGAGGACATTTCTGATACTATCTTTTCATAAACATAATCTTCAAGATAATGTTTATATTCTGATAATGCTTTTTTATAATCCCCATCTTCCTTAAATGTAAAATGTCCAAGAACCTGAAAGGCGAATGAATACCCTTTAGTCAGTGCCGCCATTTTATTGGAAGTATCAAAATCCAACGCAAATATTTTTTTATAGTTTTCAGCAATACTTCCGGTGTTTAAGGGCTTCAGTTCTATCTTGGGTGCCCTGTAAAGAAAAGTAAGGCTTTTCTCATTTTGCAGGCCGTTAATATTTTCATACAAACCGGTCATAAGCAAAAAAATCGGTAATTCCTTTCTTATAAAAATCTGAAACGTTCCTGCAAAAATCTTCATCTGCTCGGTTACAGTAACCTCATCTACACATATAAGCACTTTCTTATTATGTTTTTTCAGGCTCTCAAGCATTTTTTCCAAAGCTACCTGAATACTGGAAATAGGAACACTGTCTTTAACTTCCAATCCAATACCGAATAAGGAAAGATTAATACTGGCACTCTTAAACATTTTTGCAAGGTTGTTTTCACTTCCTAAAGCTGCTGCCAGATCGGTCAGCATATCCCGCAGTGTGTTTAATTCTACCACTATCCAGTCTTTTTCATTTCCTATCTCTTTTGCTATTTCCGTCATAAATACAGTTTTTCCGCAGCCTCTTATTCCTGTGATCATATAAATCTGCTGCTCGCACGGTTCTGACAGAAATGAATTTATAACCTCGTTCTTTTGAACATTCCTCGGGATTAACTGTACCGGTTCCTTGCCAAATATTAAATTATAAGGATTGGTCATATGTTGTTTTCTCCTTTTATCATTCTTTATTATCCGGGACAATTTTTATTATTCTTTATGGTTTTTATTTTCTTTTATTATTTTTTATTATTCTTTATTGTTTTTTATTATATTTCATATAAAAGGAAATGTCAATATATTATTACTTATCCCTGTATCATTGATTTAATATTAATTTTATTATTTCTTTATTGCATTCTATACGGTTTTATGTTATGGTATATGTAGTATTAAAAACTACGTTGTAAGGTTTTGATAAAAAGGAGATGTCATGGTTAAGTTTATAGCTGATTCTGCGTGTGATTTAAAAGAATATCCCGGGATATGTTTCGAGACAGTGCCCCTTTCCATATCAACAGATGAAAAGAACTACACTGATGATGAGAACCTGAATGTCCATGAGGTACTTGACTACCTCGAGGATTATCACGACCGTTCCTATACCGCCTGTCCTTCGATAGATGCATGGCGGAAAGCTTTTGAAGGTGCGGACGAGATATACTGTGTGACCATCACCAGCGGGCTTTCCGGTACCTATTCAGGGGCAAACGTTGCACGTGAGCAGTATCTCGAAGATCATCCGGATACAAAGATATACGTGATCGACTCCCTTTCCACCGGCCCCGGTATGGTACTTATACTTGAAAAACTGGCCGAACTCAAAAGTCAGGGGAAAACATTCGAGGAAGTATGTACTGCTATAGAAAGGTACAGAAAGAGACTGAAACTCTACTTCTCCCTTTCCTCATTACATAATCTGGCACAAAACGGCCGCGTAAGCAAACTCATAGCTTCTGCCATAGGCTTTATGAACATAAAGATACTCGGTACCGCCAGTAATGAAGGTACTATCGAGCAGGTAGGTAAATGCCGCGGAAATAACAGGATGATCGATAAGATCATAGAGCAGCTAAAGGCAAGCGGTTTCACCAAGGGCAAGATCAGGATATGCCATGTGGAATGCCTTGAATTTGCCAACGCCGTAGCGGAGAAAATCCGCTCCATCTTCAGCTGTACCGATATAAAAATAGTCCCTGCAAGAGGTTTATGCAGTTATTATGCAGAACGTGGCGGGATAATCCTCGGATGTGAGTGCTAAAGCCGCTCCCCTTGACATTTTTCCGATATTTGATATCATATTACTGTTCGTTTATCAAATATCTAAAGAGGGAAATTATGAAACGTAAAGGTATAGTCTGGACAATACTGGGCTTTCTGATGCTCATCGGTATATTCGTTTTATATCTGTTTACCGCCGTAAGGGATCTTGTATCGCTCGGTAACGCCGGACAGATTGATTCCAACCTGACTGAAATACGCGAAGACGGTGTATCGGTAGAAGGTGACTTTTACTATCTGACCGACGGTCCGGTCTTCTCCATGACGCACAGCATTAACGGCCTTATCCCGATAGGCACGGAGTACTATTTCCTGCTATACAGCAACGATCTTACGCGATGCATATTTGTACGTGCTTCCGAAGATTACGCCGATGATTTTTACGACGAAGTCAATATGCCGAATGCTGAGGGTAAGTACTACGGAGCCCATGTAAAAGGCAGGGTACGTGAGCTTGATACTCAGATTGAGCGCGAAGTATCGGATATGATAGACGATCTGGCTGCCGAGGGTATTGAAGTGATCTCCGACGGAAGCGATCTTCTCTACATAGATCTCACCACCAAAGTTCAGGCAATAATAAGGCTCATAACTTCAATCGTGCTGCTTGTATCCATCATCCTGATAGTCATCCTTGCGAAATTCAAGGGCGACGTCCAGCTTGATGACACCGAAGCCTTAGGTTCTTTCAAACCGATAGGTATCATCGCACTTGTGCTTTTGCTTGTATGCATAATTTCAATGATATATACCTGCATCTTTTTATTCTAGTATAATAGTGACAATATCAAGGTGACAATAGGAATTAATTCCTATTGTCATTTTTTATATCAAAAATTTTTTTAAATTCTTTTGTTTTAGTCACGTAATTGTAAGATTAGGGGATTATCATATAGACATACCGATGAAAAAACATCGAAAATATATTTAGAAACCTCATGATATAACATAGATTTTAGAAAGGAATGACATCTTCATGAATATCTGGGCTGAAAACATAATATCCGGAATTGAATTATATATCAACCTGCTTCCACTCATATTTATCATCACAGCTTTCTTCATTTTCATGAAGAAGGGAAGCATAAGACCTGTACAGATCATAGGGACACAATGCCTCGTGCTTTATCTCATATGCCTTATAAATATGGTACTGTTCCCGCTCCCCGGCATAGAGGAGATCTCAGAACTAAACAGATATAACGGTCAGTTTGTTCCTTTTAAGTTTGTAGCCGATATTGCTAAGGACAGAACCGCAAAAAGTGTTCTCCAGGTACTTTTAAATATCATTATGACAGTTCCTTTCGGATTCTTTTTCAAGTTTTTCCTCAATATGAAAATAAGGAACGTCATACTGATCACATTCCTGTTCTCGCTCATTATAGAACTGGCACAGCTTACCGGTCTCTTCTTCATATATCCCGGTTCATACAGGCTGTTTGATGTAGATGACCTGATTACAAATACCCTTGGAGGATTTTTAGGTACGGTTGTTGCCAACAGCGTAAATGATCTGGTACCCTATCTTGACAAAAATGCTTATGTACGCCTGGGATAACAGGCAGTTCGTATAACTCCCTATATTCAGAAAGCAAAAAAGTCTTGAAACCTTAAAGTTTCAAGACTTTTTTGTATCTTGAGCCACTCGGGACTCGAACCCGAGACAACTTGATTAAAAGTCATTTTGTAGCACTCGCAGAACCGCATATTATAAGGGTTTCAGCGTATACATTCGACACCTGTTCGACATTTACTCTTTATATAAACAGTCCTGCCGTACAGCCCTATCCAATAAAGAGATAACATAACTCGGTGCCTTTCTGCGATCATGTTCCCAATCTTCCATGGTTCGCACCGGAATACCAAAGTGCCTGCAGAACTCTGCCCTGCTCATGCCTGTTTTTTTTCTGATCTCCGCAATCGTCATATCGCCACATCTCCCTTCATCAAACCTGCTCCGCTCCTAACAATCTAAACTCGCATTTCGGGAATGTCCTGTGCATATATTCCCGATACTCCAATGCCCGTCCGAACACGTTGCTGTCAGCTGAAAACTCTTGGATATGTTCGTGCCTGCATTTTCCAACGCCATCAATAATAACCTCGCTGTAGACTTTAAACTTCATTCTGCCCTTTCTGCCATCGTAACCTCCGTGACGGGAATGCATTTATTCAATAGCCCCTCGTATCTTTAGATCTAACATACACCACTTATTGATTTTGTAATCCGACATATACTTGAACTCCTCCATCTGCAGGTTGAGTTCTCGCTGACGTTCATCTATGACTTCTCTCTGCTTTCGGATAGATAACCCGAGAGGATTGTATCCTGCTTCCAGGTCGCTGTGCATATTCTTGATCATTGTATCGATTATGTTCTGTGTGTACTCATACCAGATATTAAACCACTTGCCTGTCATTGTAAAGTCCCTTCTACCATCGTGACCTCCGTGGTGGGTGATTGCTTACGCCAGGATCATGAATGCGTTGACCTTTGTCTCCCAGGCTCTGACTTCCTCGTCCGTCATGACCTTCTTGGATACCACCTTGCCGTACCCGGCTTTTTCTGTCTTGGTCAGATGGGCTACAAACCATGCCTTATCCTCTGCGGTACCTCTGTAGATGTTTCCGTTTTCAAATGTGTATTCGTATATCTTCATATGCTTACCTCCTTGGGTGCTGTCCTTTGGTTTGATTGTATATTACCTCGCATTGCGTGGATTGTCAAGTCATTTATTATATTAATTAAAAAAAATACCCTTGGTTTTTATACCAAGAGTATTTAATCGGCTTATTCGGTCTCGTCATTCTCGATCGGTTCCGCCTCAATAAGTTTCCACAACTTACTTTCAAGCCGTACCGGATCTAATTCCCATGCCGCCTCTAAAGCGGTAACCAAGTTCTCATTCATAACTCATTCAACCTCGCCATTACATTATCATACAATTTCGGGTTTAAGACCTGCGTTGCTTCCATCAACTCGTCCATCACGCCCATGACCTTATCGATACTCTTTCCGGAAACCGCCTGCAAAAAGGATGTGTTAGTTTGCAGCAACGGTACCTTTAGGTGATCCAGAATCGTATACAAGTCCGCTAACTTGGCGCAATTTTGGTATGTCGGCTCGGAGTTCTCCAACTCCTCTACCGCTATCTCTAAATCCCTTCGAGAAATCATCAATACCTCCCGGAATATCTTCCCTCGTTGTATCTACCATCATATCTTTCATCGTATCTGCCCTCACTGGCATATCGCCCCATACTGTCTCTGCGAGCATTTCTTCCACGTCCCCTTGCGTAAGACATGGAGTCCATTGAATAACCGCCATCCTCGGAATAATCGTCCATCGCACCGATGGTCTTTATAGATTTCAAGGTATGTGCGAGTTTGTCCAGAGTATCCAGTGAGGAACTTGTTAAGTTTTTCTGATCTGTGATACGATCAATCTCATCACAGAGCATCATTTCAAGTTCTTTATATTTCTCCATAGCTTTCTCCTTTCACGCGATTCTGTTAATTACAAAGTTTGCATTCTGCACATTGATTGCAGGTGCAGGTGTTTCTGTAGGATCATCCGTACCGCTGACATACTCTACCGAGAGCGAGAAACAGCAACCCTTCGGTACCTTAATGATAGCCGTAGAGGTTACATTGCCGTACTCATCCACCGCTGCAGGAACGAAAATAGCCCTGCTTGTAGTTCTCGGCTCCCCATTAACAGCAATTGCTATAGCGATAGGACCAACGGTACCGTCCTCGGGAATAGCAATATTACCATTAAAGGTTACCTGGTATGTAGCAAAACACTGATTAGTGATTCCTCGGAGAATAAAAATCCCTGTCTCGTCCTCGTGGTAAACATACCCTTTGGTGCAAGGGATAGATGCTGTGAAGATTATAGGTGCATTGAGATTAACTAACTGCACCGCATTAGCAAGATATTCAGCCGCCATAAGCACCTCACATTCCGCAGCCGCATCCACATCCACAGCCATTGTTCTGGTTGCAGGTGAAAATGTTCTGTTTACCGTAGACAGGCACGCTTGGTATCGGACAGTTAGAAAGTCTGTTGTATAACTGATCTACCTCGTTCGAGAATCCCTGTGCAATAAAAGCGTTCTGTGCGGTCTGGCTTGCTGCAAGGTTAGCCATGTTAAGCTGTGTCTGAAGTTCCGCAATGCGGTCATTCTTCGCCTCGACCTGTGCCTTAACACCATCCAGTTCAAGCTGACATAACTTGTCGATTATAGCCTGTGTACCACGGGTCTGGCTGTCGATGATATCGCGGGTATTCTGCATAGCCTGTGTGCGGTCTGCGCAGTTCTCGGTCGCTACGGTGTACTTCAGATCAGCGATTCCGGCTCTATTCTCGCAGCAGCAGTTCTGCAAGCTCATAGCAAGATCATTCATTCCGGATGTTATCGCTGCCTGTGCCGCAAATGCCTGCTGCATATTAGCCATCTGACGTGTGTTAGCACCCTGCTCAACGCCTGCAAAACCGTTAGCAAGAGCCATCTGCATATCACTGCAGCATCCGCAGAGCTGTGTAGAAAGTCCGCTGATACCGTCCCTAATGGAAGTGATACCGTCATTGATCATTGCATCACGGAAACCGTTATTGGTGTTGGCGTTGATGTTATTCTGTCCATTGAGTAACCAAGGGAAGTCATAACCAAGCTGTGCGTTACCGCCACCGCCGAAACCGCCGCCCCAACCATTGTTACCAAAGCATAACAGCAAGAGGATGATCCACCATCCGTCATTGCCAAAGCTGCCAAAACCGCCGCCATTGCCACCACCATACATAGGTGTTACGGGCATGACCATGTTTTCATCTGTTAGTGCCATAAAAAGTCCTCCTATAAATTATTGTAGGTTAGCGGATACCTCTTTCGGCATCCGGTATATAAAGCGTGCACGCCTTATTTCATGAGTTTTCTCAATATTGGATTGTTTCGTGCTTCTGCAATCTTTTGATTCAATTGTTGCTGTGTTATCTGTCCCGAGTCAAGAAGATACTGTGCTATCCCTTGAGGATTTTGCATATTCATTGGTACCTTATACATTTGCGAAATTACCGCCATGGGGTTATTCATCGCTTGGGCTACCTGGTTATACGTATTATTCATCGCCTAACTCCTTCCTCAACTGCGCCACCGCCTCACGTAGTTCTTCAAATTCCGACTTGGTGACATAAACAGGTGACTCGTCCTTTTTCGGTTCTGCCGGAGCATCCTCTTTCACAAGCCTATACCTTTCGAATATGGGTGAATCTAACTGCCCGAAACCCAGAGTCTTGATATATATATAAGGAAGATTCTCATCCCTAAACGTAACCGAGGTAC
This sequence comes from Lachnospiraceae bacterium, assembly GCA_024693225.1. Classification (GTDB taxonomy): domain Bacteria; phylum Bacillota; class Clostridia; order Lachnospirales; family Lachnospiraceae; genus UBA2868. Next base: position 24,570 of record JAILLI010000170.1, on the reverse strand, counting down.
CATGCTTAACAGGATAGGACCTCGCATCGTTCTCACTCGGGATAGGTACAAATCCGCAGTTCTGAACAATCTGATTCTGATCATAACCAGGATTGTACGCAGGATTGTAATTGTAGTTCTGATAATAAGGATTGTTATAAAGTGCCATATTCCCTCCAATAGATAAGCGGAACCTCGTCTCCGGAGTCCCAGGTGTCATAGTAGTTGCCATCAATAACCGCTACAACGTGAGAGCCTGTGCCCAACACGTAAGTCCCCTTCGGATGGTCGCGACAGAACTCCCTCACGGTGTAGCAGGCAGGGCAGGTGTCCGGTATAACATGGCGTGTAAAACCGCTGTCAATCAATAATTGTCCCCATACAGAGTTCGCATTTGGCATTTCCTTCATATTGAAACCGTAGTCCACCAATATGTTGTATGCAGTGTCCCAATCCATACCACTTGAGATTGCGATTGCTCGCACTACACAGTCACCGATCTTAAGTCCTGCAGGGTTTGGGTTAGCAAATATATACATCTTTTATCCCTCCCTTTAAGAAAATGATAGCATAAAAAAAGAACCCCATCTTGTGGAGTTCTTTGGAGAAAATGGTATGAAAAAAAGCGAAATGTGAAAAATCATTGTTTTTTCTTTGCTTTTTTCTTGCTTTTTGTCTTTTCCGATATTTGCATCTGTAAGTCCCACAGCCGTACATCATTGTCCGTGATTGCCGCCGTGCAAAATGGAAGTTCGGATATCATGGTGACGCCATCCCCGTATCTCAATCTCGGTACGCTCGGACTATTATCATCGGTACGGTAATCGAGCACTACATAGAGTTTATCCTTAATAGATACCCTGTCCGGTAATTCCAACCACTCCTTCGCCGTATGGCTCTCCGGTACGAATGGACTATTCGCCAACAGTTTGGTAAAGAAGTCTATGATATAACTCATCATAGGATTCAGCGGTTCCATGTTGGGATTTGTCTGCTTGTTTTCTTTAGCCTTTTCTTCCAATACTGCCGTGATCTTCGCACGGATACTTTTCATAGTAGTTGAAACCGTACTGTCACAAGCATTCAGTTCCATTGCTAATTGATAATTCGTCATACCTTTTGCTTTTAGATCAAAGCAGGAACGCTCAAATTCCGTGAAATTGGCTTCCTTACGGAATGTATCTAATTCCTTTTTCGTGAATGCACATATCTTCATTAAGCCTTCCTTTCGAGGTTTTCTATCCTACGAGTATTACTGCCCATCTGTTCTTCCAAAACGGGCACACGCTTGGCAAAGTTATTATGCTCCCGGACTTCTCTTGTAAGTTCGGTTATTTTTGTATCCGTTACGGCTTGTGCTTGTTTTAGTTCTGCCTTGAAATTTAACTGTTGCAATTCCATTTGGTGGAGCATCTTAACATTGTTAGCTTTGTTGGTAACAATAACTGCTATCAATGATCCTAAAGCCGTGATTAATGTTCCGGCAAATCCTAACCACTCCATTGTCATCCCTCCCACCAAAAGCCTAATGCTTCAGCTGTCTTTCGACCTACAATGCCATCCGGCACCAACTTCTTCTTCCCTTGGAAACGAACTACTTCGGCAGCAGTCTTAGGTCCATATTTGCCATCTACCTCAAGTTTGCAATTCATAAGTTTGTTTAGCCTCTTCTGAATCTTTTTTATGTCCTCTCCGGTCATGATCGGTTTCCCGTTCTGGTACCGGATGATTCTGCTTATAATATACTGGACCTTCACTACTACTGCGGAATGTCCTATCTTGAAAAGAATATCGCCGACTTTAAGTTTCTGATCCGAATCGATATAACTCTTCTCATCGTACGTTATAAACTGCCCCGTCTCTTCTATCAGCTGCTTTTCATTGCCAGTATACATATCCGGTGATATAGGTATCCCTGCCCCAATGATACATTCTGCTGTAGCCTGGGAGCAATCTGTATCACAATCTGTAGTTATTTTTTTGAAGTCATAATCTACCTTCTTAGCCTCTTTATCCAGAGTAGTCCTTGCATCTTGATTGTAACCCACATGAGGATTCTCCACAAGTTCGATCATGTTCTCCGCTATCTTCTTCCGAACCTTGGATTCTTTTGCCCTAAAGACATCCTGCCATCCCTTGCCGGAATTATACCATGCCTGCAAGCGACCTTCTCTGCCAGTCTGATCTCCTGGCTTACCGCCTTTCGAGCGTCCATTTTCATCACATACAAAATGCCCTATGGTTACATGATTCATGTGTTTTCCTCCTGCTCTTCCTTAACCTCACGCTTGCCTGTCTGGGTTCCGAAATAAAAGCTGACAACCATGGTAAATACAGTTAAGAACTGATCACCGCTTATAACCCCGATTACCGACAGATAAGCAAACACGCCAGTAAGCACAAAAGTAACAAGGCTTTTAACATCAATCAGTTTTGCCAATCTTTTAAGTATCGTCATCATCATTACCTCCTTTCAATATTGCTAAAAACATAACTACTGTGACAATATAAAGTAAACCACATACTACATATTTCATACTTCCTCCTTTGAAATTTTGGTTTTATTGAGGCAGGGATTTGCACCCTGCATAACAGCTTAACCTAACGCCCATCATCCGAAGATGGTCTGTGAATGCGTTTCTAACTGTCCACCACAGGCATAATAGGTGGTTGTCTACCCGTCACCATAGCGTCTACTTTACAAAGTGCGTTGCACTTGTTTTATCAATCCCCACTCGCTTGTGGACGATTGCCTATTCCGCCACCCAATAATAAAATGGTTATTTTAAGTATCTTCTGTTATTGTCTGCCCTGTCTTAATCACATACCCCACATGACCTTCGGGACACTCTAATTCTTTTAGCAATACTTCTTGTGGGAAACAGGCTATCCACCTATTCAAGCATTTAAGGCATATTACCTCGCAAGTTTCCCACTTTTCTGTCTTTGCGTGTTTCCAATTATGATTTTCCATCATACATCCAATGCTATTCTGTAAGTAATGGCATATACATCACCCGGAGCAAATGTTATAGGATTTTCAAGCACTTTTCTAAAACCTAATACAAAGGGTAATGTATCTTGATTATCCCAATTAGACTTTGTTGTTACAGCCAAGTCACGGACAAGCTGATAAAACCCTATTTCTTTAACTGTAACATTGTGGTCAGTATCATTCCTGTAAACAACTGTCTTATTAATGGTTTCATTATCAGACTTTGAATTATTTGATTGACCGATCACTGTCAAGTATTCTTTACCTTGTAATGGTATTCTATAGGTCCAGTCTTGTGAAATAGCAGTGGTGTAAGCGTTTTCTAATGTCACATTCCCATCTGCTAATTTTATATCATCAGCCGTAACGGGAGTGTCACCAAAGCCAACATCTACGAATGATTCAGCATACCATGTACCTGTAGTCTTTGTTTCGTTTGTAAAAGCATTAGGAGCCGTCCTACCAAAAAATCTCTCAAAAGAACTTGAACCAAGGCTTTGTGTGCTTGCACCACCTACAACATTATTAAATATATACGGCTGTCTAAAAAATCCTTTAATCGCATTTACTAACATAATTCATCACCGATCCTTTCACATGAATTTGCTTAACGAAAAATATTCTGATTGACTTGCACTACTTTGAACATATTTTTCAATCGCTGTATGTGCTTGTGTTCTAAACAATAACCATATTACCCTTGCTTCCATTGTGGCATGATTAACCGCAATCAAAAAGTCAATTCCAAAGCAATCATAAGAGTAATTATATGATGCCGAATACCCACCACCTAATTGCAAACTCATTGTTGAATGTAAGCCTTTAGCACTCGTATAATAAGGTCTTGCTGAAATATAACTCATACTGTCTAAATTCCAAGTGTTTTCAAAATATGTGGCGGTGTCCTGCAAAATTCGGACAGGGTTATTACCATAATTTAATGTGTCTGTTGTAAGCACACTTGTATTTGCAAAAACTTCGGACGGTGTTTTACTTGATGTGGTCAGCGTATAATCTCCAAGATTTCTCAACCATACCCACTCATCAACCGCTCCAGAACGATTGACTTTCCAAGATTCAACATCATCAGTAAAATCAAATTCGGCACTATATTCAATTTCCTGTGGCATATTATACCCCCTTTATCCTGTAATCATCTTTAAGTAACTGATTGTTTCTTTCCACTTTTTAGGCTTTTCACCTGTCTTATAGGGACCAACGGGATCTGATACAGCGGTATTGCCTTGATCATCCTCCGAAAAAATAATAAAATAGTAATTCGATAATTCCTCAAGACCGCCTACTGTTGCCGATGTATCAGAAGAACTTAAGGCAACCGGGATTCCATCGGTCTCATCCAATGGCGTACCATTCTTTTTAGCAACAAGAGTGATTGCGGCATACGAGCCATTTGCCAAAGTAGGAATATTAAATGTTACAATCGCATTCACCCTATCAACGGAAACTCCTGTAATTGTTGCAGGCTCTAAGTCTGCACCTGCCACTACACTTATAACCTTGGTCCATCTATAATGCTTTTTCGGATTCCCATCGCTGTCAAGATGATTTGCATCAATATGATACGGGAAAAACCCATAATAATATACTATACCTTTTTTGATGTCATTATCATCTATAAGCCACTCATTCTTATAAGCATCCTTGGTAGATGAATCAATTATGACAACACCGTCCCACCTATGCATTGGAGCACCATTATCGTTTCGCACAATTACGGTGCCTGCCCATTCGCAAGTATCCGGTTCAAAGGTCGAGATATCATCTGGATCAGCCCACCTAAGTTTAATGGAGTTGTTCTCCGGATCATACTCACCCTCAACATGAGTGGGCTCATCCAGGAACCTAAATCCGAAATTCCTTGCAATTTCCACTAAATTTGCATCACTGCCGTTAACTGTGGTAGACATTATGTTGGTAACGTTGCCATTGCCACCGCCAAGATAATCATATGCCCTCTTTTTACGATTCGTACCCCTTGCTGACTTATCTGCTACATAAACAACATTAGGAGATACATCCATAACATTACCGCCAGATGTTATGGTGAAATCGGTAAAATACCCGTCAGCCCCAAGAGTATGTACTATCTCAGTGATGCTCCCGAGTTTATCTGTTTCGCCGGGTTCTTGACCATAGGTCACCAACGCGACATCTCCGATTACGAGCTGCGGCTTAAGGTTCATCCTATAAGTGATGATCCTGCCGATATACTTTAACTGCTTTGCAAGAGCCTTGGCATAAGCCTTTAATTCGGTCTTGCTGACACCATCAACGTGTGGTGCGTGATATATCCTGTTCTCACCTGCATCCCAGAACCGAAAATTCTTGACATCGTATGTATAGGAAATCTCTTTGCCTTTAGGTGTGGTACCTGTGCATCTGACCTTAGTATAAACTCCATCAATACTCCGGTCTACCGTCTTAGCAAAAACATCATTTATGCCATTAAAAACATAATTGCTTTTAGGGCTATATGTGCTCCGAAACTCATCATAACCTACGATTATCTTGCCATTGGGTAATTCCTCAAAATCCCACTTCTTGCCTGCAGAATCATCCGACAACAACTCATTTAATGTTTCGAGTGCCTTCAAGCCTGTGGTATCGGCATCTACAATCAACGTGATAATATTGGGATTTTCAAAGGTCCCATCTGCAGAACCATCGCACTCGTAATCGTCAATTCCGAAAATATCCATGATCGTTGCGACCATCTGTGTAGGTGTCTCGTTAAACTCGCTATTATCTATAAATGTCTGATCGCGCAGATAGACACCTGTCTTGTTTCTGCCGGATATGGCAACTGTCTCTACCCCGTGCTCAAAAGTAGCCTGGTCGATATACGCGATCCCAAGATCTACTATTTCAGAATCGCCATATTTCACTCCCAGACTCATCATTGCTGATGGAGAGAATATTGTTGAATCAGATACATATAATGAATCATCAATGTTTTTAAGTACCGCATTGATCTGTGTAATCGGATTGTCCGTCTGCAGGGTTTTTGTTACAATTTCCGTATAAGATGAAACATCCTTTGCGTACACATATCTTATAAAATAAACTATGTCATTCTCTACGCCATGATACAACGTAGTAAAATATACGGTTCCTCTGTTAGTGTGATCAAAATCTATTACGGAATAATGTTTCGAATAAAACTTCTTCCCGGAATCAAAAAACCAATTCTCATTACCCTCACTATAACAGAAACCGCCTTCACCGCCTGTGCTTTCCTCTATGGTAGCGTCAAAAAATGCCTCACGGATTCCGTTATAATACTCAACAACAGCACCTGTGCCCGTTGAATCTGCAATCTCAAACCATGTGCCAAAAGAAAAACTGCTGCCGGAGATATCACCAACACATCTGTACAACTTTCCATTGGCATAAGCCTGCACACCAAACCCATCCAAAGTGCTGAACGTAGACAACGATTCAATCGCCACGCTCATGCTGCTATCTACAAGGTTTTCACTTCCCCAGGACCCATTGCTGTATATTCGATAATATACTTTTGTATGATCCAGAGCCTTCACATAAAACAGCCCTAATCCTAAAGGTGTCTGCCTTACCGAAATATCTGTAGCGGTAACTGCAAGCAGCATATGTGGAGTGATCACCGCCTCGTTTGTATCAACATAGTAGATAAAGGAACCCTGGATATAAAAAACCAAGGGCTTTCTGCCTGTGATATACTCCGTTACGCCTCTCATGTTTTCCTGCGGTACCGCCACAAATGCCACATCACACTTCGTGCCTGCAGGAGCACCGATCTCAAGTTCAGCCCAATCTATTTCGCGGACGGTACCGGACAGTTTGCTGTGACGGAGATATACGTGCCCGTCCCTAATATATGTTACCCAAGCCTCTTCATCTTCATGCCCGACCTTCGGATGGCTTATCGCAATACCGATATCTGAAATAGTGTTAAGGGCAGTTCTTCGCACTCTTCTTCTTTCAGTAAAATCAAAATCATCTAATAAAAGCTCTTTTCTTGATACAACAAGCGACAGTTTTGGCTCGGAATTATATGCAGGTGTCTGCAATCTATCAGATGTTTTGGCTATAATAGCCTGGCTTATGTCATTCCTCATCCTTACACCTCTGTCAAAGTAAACTTGCCTACTCCATGTCCGTCAACCCATTCTTTCCATTCAATGGTCGTATCCTCAATGATACCCGTGACTTCCGTGATCCCGTCTCTTAATACGATGGTAACCTCGGTGCACTCGTTGCTTGCAGAATTAATAGCATTCCGGCGTGCTGCAGTAGAGCAATAGATATCCACTTCATATTTCTGCACGGCATCCCCTGTTTTCTGACCATAAATGGTCCCGTCCAGTGCCCTGTTAATTAACTTTTGTGCTTCGGGAAGGTGCTTATAATTAAGCACCTTCCCTACAACATCATTACCTATCTTACAATCCATTTTTGCCATTATGTCACCATCCCTTAATAAAGCCTGCCCTGTGTCTGGAACATTCTCGCGAGCTGATCTTCCGTCATTTTGGATGCCCCGACAAATTCATTCTTGTCATTTACACCCTTTATGGTTATTTCACCCCCGACATTGACTTCGGTCTTTTTATCCTGCAACAGCCCAAGAGAATCCTCGCCGTAATATGCAAGATATTTGGCTTCATCAACAAGTTCCATACGAGATACGCCATTTTCGGTAACCCATTTGACTCCTATCTCGTCTTCTCTTTCGTGCAGTTTCCGGTCAGATTCTTCTCTCTTGGCTCTTGCCTCTGCTTCTTCTTTCTTGGCATCAATTAAATCAAATACTCCGCTGATTATCTGAGTGACCGATTCGAATACTTTCTTGCCATAACTTAATATGCCGTCAAAAGCATCTTCGATTGCCTGTGCAGGATCATCCATCAATGTCCCGATCCAGTTAAACACTCCCTGTGCGACATTTCCTAATTCACCTAAAATGCCCCCACAGATGTCAAGTGCACCGCTGAATACTCCACCCAGGCTCTCACCAAGTGAACCAAAAGCCCCTACGATACTGCCGATAATGCCAGGTATAGCACCAAGCAATCCGGCGATTATCTCGGGCAGGTGTTCAACAAGCCCAATAACAAGCTGAATGGCTCCCTGCACAAGTATAGGCAGGTTTTCTATCAAGCCTGTCACGATAGCCTCTATGATCGTAGGTAGTGCCTCTATAAGGCTTGTGATGATCTCGGGCAGATGGTTGACCAACTCGACAACCAAAGTGATTGCTCCTGCAATAAGCTGTGGAAGTGCAGCAATCAGCCCATCAATGACCATGGTGATTATCTCCGGAATGTACCGGATGAACTCATCAATAATGGTAGGCAACTCTTGTATGATAGCCACCACACAATCAATCAATCCGGTTATGATAGCAGGCAGATTGTTCATCAAGCCCTTTATCAGCATAGAGATGACCTGCGGTATAGCCTTCACAAGCCTTGATACTATCTGTGGTAGTTTATCTATGATCTTAAGTACAACCTTTATCAAACCATCCACAATGACAGGTACCGCATCCACTATTGCATCTATAAGTAATGGAATAGCCTCAAGGATACCGTCCATCAAAATCGGCAAGACCGCAGTCAATGCCTCAAGCAATTCCGGCAATGCTCCTACCAGGCTGTTGATTATCGAACTCGCAGCTGATATGAGCTGTGGTACCACTTCCTCAACAAGACCGGGCAGTTCTTCCGCGATGACAGGTGCTATCTCGCTGATAAATGTAGATATCCCATTGATCGCCTGCCTTGCAACGGGCAGGATGTTTCTAAAAACCAACTTTGCGCTGTCGACAACACCGCCGATAAGTTCTGACAGGTCTGCATTTTCATCAGCCATGCCTGTTATCAGATTTGACCATGCCGACTTGATCATGCCGACAGAACCTGCGATGGTGGTAGCCGCTTCTCGTGAAGTGGTACCTGCGATGTTCTGTTTCTGCTGCACCAGGTCGATAGCCGTGATAATATCGGCAAAACTGTCAATGGACAGATCACCTGCCATGCCTATTGTTTCCGCATATGCATTTGCATCGGCGATAAGACGGTCCATCTCTTCCTTGGTACCGCCATACCCGAGCTTGAGGTTGTCAAGCATGGTATAATTCGCCTTGGAAAATCCCTTATACGCGTTAGTGATGGACTCCATATCCCCACCGAACGTGTTAAAGTTATCAGATATGGCTCGCATAGCCACATCTGTCAAGTCCGCAGCCTTTTCCGCATCACCGCTTAATGAGTTGATAAGAGATGCGCTGAACTGTGTTGCGGTATCCAGGTATGTGTTCATGTCCATACCTGCGGTTTTATATGCCTGCTTTGAATTTGCTAAAACGGTATTTTGGGCATTCTCAAGAGCCATCCACTCGTCTCTGACCGCCTCTATCGATTTGCCCTGGGATGCGGCATACTCCTCAAGGCTTAAACCCATATTACCGTATAATTTCTGAACACCACCAACAAGCTGTTCCTGCTCTGCGTAGCCTTCAACTGACTTCTTCGCTACTGCCGTAACAGCTGCGGATGTTACTGCTATGGCTGACGCTGCAACCTTACTTGCAGTTCCCAACCCTGCTCTTAATTTTTCACCAACTGAACTGGCTTCTTTTTCAGCGTCTTCCAAGCCTTCATCATAACTTCTCTTATTTAGTGACAGAACTGCCACAAGCTCGAATAAATTCATATTACTTCACCACCAATCCAGCATTCTTGATTATATCCCTTGCTATCTCGTCACCCGAACGCTGTTCGACCTTTTGAGTATGATGTATCGCATCATAATACCTTTCCTTCGGTATGATCCTCATATGGTCCGCACTTTCATATAGTGCATCAGTAACAAAATAGCGGTATGCCATTTCACGCTGATATTCTACATACCTCGAAATGACATACCGCATAAATGGTCTTATTATTCTTCTGTTACCTCTGTACTCTCCGTAACAGAGCCAGAAAATGCGTCCGAAAGATTCAAGCCCTGCGACTGAAAAAAAGCAACCATGTCCTCATCATTCAGCAACTCGTATAATTTCAACGGGAGCTGTATAAGATTCACAGAATACGTTTCTAAAGGTTCGCCATCAAGAGTAGCAAGAATCTTCATTACAGCCCCTTTGTGCCTCTTAATGGCTATCTGGGCTATCTCCAACTTGCTCTTGCGAACCTTCTTGCCCTGCTCGTCAATGTTGGGTTTCATGATCTCCTTGTCCTTACTCAACTCTGCAATCGGGTCTAACAGTTCCGCGATTACATCAAGGGCATCTTCGTTTTTGATTTCGGATAACTTTCTCATTTTCTCTCCTTATAAGACTTTTATCAGCTTTCTTTTACTGCTACTATGGTCTTGCCTGCGTGTACAGCCTTGTGAGATGCATCAACGATAGCAACTACGATATCAAGACCTGCATCGGATTCAATCTCATCATCGCCGTCCCATGCTGTCCATGCGGTACCAACAAGAGTGGTGCCTTCACCGGGCACATTAAGATCTGCACCTGTCTGGTATACATAACTCTCGCCGGAGCCTGCTGTCTGCTCGGTGGTGATAGCTGTGTATCCAACAGATGTGCCTGCAACCGATAATACACTCATTCTATAACCATCGCCTTCATCGGTACCTGCCTGGATATAAACATCATAAGGTTCATCTTCCTGGTCCTCGATACTTGAATGTGCCGTGAACTCAAATGTAAACTGTCCCTTATTCTTGTCGGATGATTTGATATGGAATCCACCAGTAGATAATGCATCCTTAAGATGTACAGCCACAAAACCGCCATGCCTTACACCGTTCTTGTCGGAGTAATCACCTATCCACCAGAGGTCATGGAAATCACCTGCCTCAAGCTCGCTTCTCGGGATCACATGAGTATCGTCAAGAGGATCGATATCAGCTGCAGCCATGAGTACCTTTAAGAATCCGGTAGAAATGGTAAGACCTGTGCCACTGATCTTAGATGTCCTGCTGTCGATTTTCTTAAGTTCCTTTGTGTTCTTCTTGCAGTTATCTATGTCCTCGCCAAAGTCAACAAAGGTTATATCATCGTCAAAATTCAAACCACCAGATGTCGCACATAAAAGATTGCCGATTGTTCCTGTCGCAGGGACAAAGCTATCAACAATGATACCTGCATTCTGGATCAATTCCTTGAATGTAGTAACAGGTATCCTCGTAAATTTCATCATTGCGGTTCCCTCCTCAATCTATAAATTCTATACTGAATGTGAGTACAATGCGTCTGACCGTATCATCGTCCGGATCATTCATCCTCTGCGCCCATGGCATTCCCTTAACCAACCAAAAACCGCCATCGTCATATGGAACGGATACGCCACCGCGCCCGATAACCTCTGATATCTCTTTCTCCTTTGCAGTGATTGCAGCCCAGGATGCATCGCGGTACCAGATGGATGCCGACAAAGTGACCGGATGGTCAAAATCATCTGATGCGGATTCATACGTTATATACGGCAACGCTGCGTTGCTCGGAACGGTGTATTGATCATAAGCAGGTAACCCGAACGAGTTCCAAAACTTATTGTACGCTTGTAACTTGTCCATTCGTACCTCCTATCTTGACCTCTTCGACATCATATTGCCGCATATCAAGCCCTGCGGTTTTCGGTGTCTGGCGGTCTTTGGTACCGGACATGATACGAAATAACTTGCCGTCCTCTACCCTCTTCAAGATGGTATAAAACTCAAGAGTATATTTCTTCTCTACTGTAAGCGTATAGTAGGTTTTTGCTCCAACGGCATTTGCAATCTTGGTGAGAGTAGATCTTTCATAGGGCATTGCCCCCATGATCTCCATCCCATCGACATAAACATCCTTGGAGCCACCGTAATCATCCGGAACCGTTGACTTGTTCATGATAATAAAAGGCTCCATGGAATCGGACAGTAAACTCATAATTTAATCTTCCTCCACTTATTAAGCCTGGACCTAAACACTCCCTGCCATGAGGTCTGGCTTGCATCTGCAGAACTATTGCCGGAACTCTTTGTATAGGAGTATCCCCCGAATGATTCTGAATTATACGGTGACATAGCCTGTGAATCTACGCCACCATACTTTGTCTGCCATGCCTTAATCTCATTTACCAGGTCGAGGAACTCCTTCGGCACCGCCATAAGGTTGACGGTGCCATCAAAAGTTTCCTCTTCAAGGTTCTCATTACCATCATGAAGATAAACGCCATCGTTGAATACACTGCCACGAATGCGATAATACTGATTCATCTTAATCTGGTCAGCAATATCCAACTGTCCACCGGAGATGATGAACATACCCATAAACTCCGGTTGTTCGGTATCAAACCAATTATTTAATTCGTGACAGATCTCGGTCAGCATATTATACTCCTCTTATTTCTTTGATTTCTCCTCGGACTTCTTGCCCTCGGACTTCTTCTCTTCTCTAGGCTTCTGTACAGCCTTGGTTTTATTTACAATAACTGACATAACGTCCCTCCTTATGCTAATGTAAGACCGCTTAAATCAAAGTACTGTGTCTTGGTTGCTCCATCCTTGCTCTGAACTACCATGAGCTTCTGGGTGTTCTTGTCGGTGATCTTAAGAACTGCATCCTTATCAGCGTCAAGAGTAACAAGTCCGGCACCCTCTGAATTGTGAAGTCCTACCTTGACATTAGAATAGGTAAGTCCGGATGAGAAGTTATCAAACTTCAGAGCGATGAAATGTCCCTCGCCCCAATCGGTTACAAGCTGACCGCTTGTCAGATTGTTAAGGGTACCTGTGATCGCACCGTCTGTAACGGTTATTCCGCTCTGCATCTGACCTGCTGTGGTTCCCCAATAATCAGTGCCGCTGTCCGCAGGTGTAACAGTAGCACTAGTCAAGTTTCCCGAGTTTACCGAGATAACTGCGATACCGTCAAGGTATTCAGCCCAAAGAGTTAAGCCCATAAGAGCAAAGCTCTCGCCTACTGCGGTATTGTAGTTACCATTTACATGGAAACCGATAAGATTGGTCTCGCCCTGTACTGTGTACTCAAGACCAAGCTTCTTGAAATCAGAATCGTTAGGGTCTACATAGTAGAGATCGATGTTCTCAACGGGAACTGCTATAACCTTGCCTCTTGCAATGTACTTTGCAGGAAGTAAGAATAATGTGCTGTAGCCCATGAAGTCCTTGATATAGGTCAGACCGAACATTGTCTGAACGGTGATGTTTGCTGATCCTAAATAATCATATGCATCCAGAGTATTACAGAAACCGATTACATCGGTAACGCTTCTGTCCATAGCCTGGAACTTGTTAACTACAGAACCCTTTGCCTTTGCAAGAGCTGCCTGGAATGAATTAGCAGTATCTACAAGTGTACCTGTGTTAAGGAATGTGTAGAACTTTGCTAATACGTTGCCCTGGAGCTGATTAAGGAACTCGTCATCTGTCTTCTGTACTGCAACTTCTGCGCCGTACTTGTTAACAGCCTCGATTGAAACTGCCTTTGCGTACTTCTCGATGGCTACATCGCCATAAGCAGCCTCTGTTACGCTAGCAAGTGAATAAGGGATTTCCTCGCCCTCGCCTACGTTACCGGACTGAAGTGTTACGCTTGCCGAATATGATACAAGTTTGGTACCGGGAGCCTTCTTGATCGGTCTCATGATACCCATGATGTTTCTTAATGCGTCCCAGTTCTTTGCGAATCTGGTGACGAAATCGATCTCTCTTACGCTAACATCAATGTTAGCAACCTTGGTTAAATTAGCCTTTGCCATGTTATCCTCCTTAAACTATACCAAATAGCTCGTGATTCTCTGCCATGGCTTTCTGCCTTTCGGTAGTATCCTTAATAGCCAGAATCTCGTCTTTGGTTTTCTTGCCACCCGTGTTGGCAGGTGGTGTGGATGTGTTCGCTCCCTGTGTGCCCTGGTTAGTGATTATGAAATCACCCCATTCTTCCTTAATGGATTCTGTGAGCTTGTCCGCATCCTTAACCTTTCCATCTTTGTCAAGTTCGATACCGTTTACGATATCATCGGACACTTTAAGAACCTTTGCTATATGCTTCTCGTTAACGCCTGCTCCCTTAAGAAGTGCGCGATACGCTTCTTCCTTGACAGCCTTGGTCGCTTTCTGATCCACATCAGCCTTGTATGTGTCATACTCCTCTTTAAGTGCCTCATACTTGACTTTCCAAGGATTCTTGCCGTCATTCTTTTCAGCAGCATCCTTGAGTTCATCGAGTTCCTTCTTTAACGCAGGCACCTTTTCAGCCTCGGCTTTGTAATTATCCCTTTCTTCCTTAAGGGCATCCGATGTTTCGGTGTGTGCCTCAATGATCTGCTCGATTTTTTCATCTTCGATACCCATTGCTTTGAGCATCTTTCTACTTAATGCCATACTATTCTCCTTTTCTTCGGTATGCCCTGCTTTGCATATTAGAATCTTTGCCAGAAAAGACAAAAAAGGACCAACTACAAGTCTCTCGCAAGAAACTTGTGGCTGGTCCTCTGATATTACCTGGACTTCTCCATGATAATGGGTATCAAACCCACTAATGTCTATTCTGTTCGTAATTTTAGTGTATCACAACACATTTGTGCCGTCAACCATTTTTTAAAAAATGCTCGACCATATCCCTATACTCGTCTACGTGCTTTGTTACCGCAGGCTTAAGATACGGATACGGACGTGATCGGGAAGTACCCATCTCCACATACGGAGCATACTCAACATTGGTACCGATATACACCGCTTTCTCGGAAACATTAACATCGTGCGTCATGCTGTTAATAAGTCTGCCCGTGATCCTGTTCGGACGGACAGTTCCGTCAGCGTGCGGTTTCGCCCTCGCCAGTTCATCCTTGGCATAACCCTCTGCCTGCTGCCCGATAGCCGTCAATGCACGCAGGATAGCCTCATCGGATGCCTCTTCTATGAGCTTGCGGTTAGAAGTAACATCAACCTTAATATCCATAGGCTACCTCCTATGCATAGATCTTATCCAGATCAATATCAAGCCCGAACTCTTTGAGATCAACACTGTGTGCTATCAATTCATTCTTAATAGTATCCAACATCTCGTAATATGCCAATGACTTCCCATCTAAAAACTCGCTCTTCGGGTCTTCCTTCCGCTCTGCAAGGCAATCGTTTGCGTTTTCAATTAGCCGTGCGATTATGTATTTCATTTCAGCTTCAGTCATCCAGATCACCTCGTTTCTTCAATTCCTCTATGCGGTCATTGATGTTGTTATTAAAATTCCTTATTTCCTTTTCCCAATGTCTAATGGTACCCTTTTTTCTTGCCTCGGAGTTCTCGTTCCATCCCGGTACCACGCTCTCGGGATTGGCGATTTTTTCTTTGTGTTCTGCAATGCGTTTTTCGTATTTCCTTATTGCCCTTTTCAGTGAGGTAGACGATTGCTTCTTAATATCTTCCTCTGCAAAAAACTGTAGATTCATCCCAAATGTTCCTGGTACCGTCATGTTACCATGGGTTATGGTTTCTGTCAACACATTGTCTCCCTTTTTAGCATATAAACTAACGTGAACAACGCCATCCTCATCCATATAATTCCTTGTACACTTGAATGTGGAACCCATCGGTACCACAACCTCGTTTTCGTCTCGTTTAAAACCATAAATGCCGTCCGGTTTGCTGATATCCATTACAACGGAAACAGGATTGCCTTCACCGGAATAATTATCGACATTCGTGTAGATATTTGCAATGTCCTTGGATGTGGCTGTAGCTGTGATTGTGTCAAACTGATACTCCGAACCAGGGTTAAACATTTGACGTACCTCGTCTTCGTCCATCACCATGCCTCGGTACAAAGTCTTGTACTCGGTCTTTGTTTCCTCGCCTATCTTCTGGATCATGTCAGCCTCGGCTTTAATCTTGGCTCTTTCTTCTACGCTTAAAGGATTGCCATACATATCCGCTGTAGGAACTTCGCCTGTCCGGATATAATCTGCCATGGCATTTGCCTTCTCGTATTCAAACCAATCATCCGATGCCTCTTGTCGGGTAACCTTAACCTTGGGTAATTCTTCCCGTGGAGTGCTCCGTTTATAGGATGCATATTCCGCACCGTAAACATGCCGCATGGTCTCCGCAATTTCTTCCTGCTTGGTGATGCGATTGGATTTCTGATCATAGTGCCCTGCCTTCCATTCATCATAGGTGATCGTCCCCAGATCATCCTTGTAGGTAAGCCCTGCATTCGGATTCTCCCTGGGGAACCCTTTGATGGATGCCGACAATGCACATCGACAGTTAAATATGTTAGACGGATGCGCCTTGGGATCACCAGGATACATGATCTCACCAAACTCATTGACAAAAGGCTTGTCATTATCCACCGCAACCCTGTCCAGAGCCGCGTGCCAATGACGGGTAGCACGGTCAAATGTGGCACTCCACATCTTCTGTGTCTCTATACCTAATTTATTGGCACGGTCATAAGCAGCTATACGCCCTGCATTCTCTACTCCGGTGGTCATGGTACGAGCATTGCGGATAGCAGCCTTACGGTCGCTCTCGCCCACGGTATTCGCTAATCGGGTAGCCATCTTCGGAATGGACTCGCCCTGCAGGATGCCCTGCATCATAGCAGATTGTACAGCCTTTTTGTTCCAGGCAAGTGTTTTGCCCTCGTTTATCTCCCGTGTGATTTTGCGACCGGGAGCCGGAATGAACTCATCCTCATTCTTCATCAGCTCCTCTACAGTATGACGGTCATACAGAGTATATGAGGTATCAAGCCTGGAACCTTTCTCGACCTCAAACGTGCCGTAATTGTGATTGATGGCGTAGACATCGGGCTGATACCCAAACGCGATAGATTTCGCTATCTTATCAGCATTCGTGAAGTCCTGCGCCAACGAATCACGCATTTCAGCCCATCTTTTTCCGATCATCATCTGCCCGATACGCCATTGCTTGTACTCTTTTTCGGTAATAAGCCCGTTCGCCAGAGCCTTCTGCTTGAGCGCATCCTTGACCTCGAACTTTTTGAGATAATCGGAGAGCTTTGCGGCAACCTCTTTCTCGGCACGGGCATATTCCATTGATATTTGCTTTTCAATCTTCTCAAGGATTTTATCTGTCTCCTGCTGCCCGACATCCATCATCATTTATCCCTCCGGATTATTCCTCTTCGTCCAGATTACCGCCACGATCCAACTCATTTGCCGACATCTCTTTTAAGATGTTGTCAGCCTCGTCACCATCCCCTAACAGGGTAAGTATCTTCTTGGTAACATAATCCTCGGACAGATAGTTCGCTGCAGAAATGACAACCTGCACTTCTTCCTGCGAGTTGACAATGACTGACCTGGTAAATGTAGGAGTGTCTTTCACACCTGCAAGTTCCATAATGCTTGCAAGGAAATCCAATACACAATACTCATACTCATCTGTCTTGCTGTTCAAAGGCTCATAAGCAGCCTTGATCTGTGTAGCGGTAACCGCACCATCTGCGATGTTCTTAGTGTCCAAAGCCATGGCTGTCTCGTAAAGGTCCGCCCTAAGTCTCGTAAGCAGAGCCTCTCTTGACTGATATGGAGCCTCAAGGTTGTGACTTTCCGCTTTGACACCGTCTTCTACTGTCGCAGCGTGCAAGGTTTTCATTTTTGTAACAAACTGCTCAAGGTCGATGTCACCCATGCCCCCGGCATTCTGCAAAAGCCAATAGATGATGGAACCCTCGTCTACGTTGTTCGCATAACCAGACTTGATAAGATCATAACAATCAATCTGCTCACGTAATCCAACAAGCTCGCTCTGATGCTTCGAATTGCCCCATAAAGGCACGATGGGGAACGTAGGATAGTTCTCACCCTCTGTGAACATTCTTCCGTCAGCCGGAGTCTCAACATAATGTAATTTGTACGGAGTCTTATCATGTAAGATATCCCCGTTTGTGTGCTTGTCATCCCAGATGTAATCGGTATACCCGTCCAACTCATAAAGAGTAGCCCTTAAAGGCTTATTAGGATCAATCTGCCACCAACGGATTCCTGCCTTGAGTGCCCCGTCCTCTTCGTCATAAAGTGGAGCAAACTCCAATACAGAAAACACTTCCAGATGGTCAGAGTTCCAAAAGCCGAATGATACTCCACCGGACAGAGCCTTGCGTCCTAACTTCTGCAGCTGTGTGTCGAATTTCATTCCCAGGGTCTTCTTGGTAGACTCTTCCTTCCAGGTG
This sequence comes from Lachnospiraceae bacterium, assembly GCA_024693225.1. Taxonomy (GTDB): domain Bacteria; phylum Bacillota; class Clostridia; order Lachnospirales; family Lachnospiraceae; genus UBA2868. Next base: position 6,375 of record JAILLI010000170.1, on the reverse strand, counting down.
ACACCATTGCCCAATAGATACTGATTCTCCTGCACGATAAAACGTGTAAAGAAGTTGGACGGCATCTTAAAATTGGAACCCCAAATGTCCGGTACAATCTTGCCCTGCAAGTTTCGTAACACCTTCTGAAACAGCTTTATCGTCCTGTTCTCGCGGCGATCATACTCGTCAGCAAGCAATGCAGTCTGATAAAGGGATGATGACTTGTGCTTGTCGATAGTCTGCTTGACGAAATCAGTTCTATCCTTGGCACGTAGAAAATCTTGATAAGTAACCATATTATCCTCCTTATATCACTAAAGGCTATACTGACGGTTCTTCGCAGCTATCCTCATAGTTTTCACAAAATACCTGGTATCGTCCATGGCATGGTCCCCAACTTTGACAGGTTTCTCCTCTTCCTCGCTCTTCGGGTCCCATACATAACCGCCTGCCTCGTCAATCCACTCCGTGCATGACCGCAGGATTTTAACAAGCCCGAGTTTTAACGCAACTGCGGTCTCGCGTATGCCGTCCGCTACACTATTGTCAGCATGAGTCACCTTACACCACGGTTTCCTCTTTAAAAGTGTGATAAACGATGTCGCTGACGGGTCTATGATGGTCTTGATTTTCTCCATCGTCCCACCGAATATGGACCCTGTCGGTATCTTCCGATACTCTTTCCATGCAGGCATTATCCATTCGTCAAGATCATCCGCATAATCCTCATCGGTCTTCTGAACACCCTTGTCACGTCCGGAATAGTAGTAACTGCTCTCCCGATACCATATGCCGTTCCGTTTCGACCACAGCCCTGCAGAAAATGCATTCATGGTACCATAGTCTATGGATACCACATAATCGGTCGCAGGGATCAGCTTGCCATCCTTCATAGGTAACCCATCCACAATAGCGGTCTGATACATGGGATAAACCAAACCCTCTGCAAGCGTCCACTCGCCATCTATGTAGCGACCATAATAAACGGTACCTGCGTACTCCTTCTTAAGTTCCTCAATAACGTATGGCGGCAATACGCCATCATCGATAACATACTTCTGCTGATAGATGTCAGCACCGGAATCAAGGAACTTCTTAAACCAATGGTTCGGCGAGTCCGGATTGCAGGTCCCGTCAAAGTGCGAGTGCTCTGTCCTCAAACGGGATTTGAGCATTTCAAACACTTCCTGCGACCACGTAGTGACCTCGTCACCATAGGCATACTCGATAGTGGAACCCTGGATACGGGCAACGTGCTTTTTGTTGTCCGCACCAAGGACATAGCACTTCTTACCGAATATCTTGATGGTATTGTCACTTCGGATATCGCCTACCAATTCCTCCGACCATATCTCTCGCATCGGAATGAGGATGTTCCTCTCCAGGGTACCACGGGTATTGCCAAACAGCACAATAAGACCTTCGCCCCTGCAGGCTTTAATCCTCTTTGGGATGGTCACCATGATATCAAGGTAACTCTTGCCCGATCCTGTTGCTCCGGTCTTAACATTCCATCTGTGATTGCAGTTAAGCAGATACTGACTCTGCATATCAGTCAATGACACTTGGTATTCCCCCTAACAGTTCCTCTGCCCTGCGCAGAATCTCGGGATTGACAGCAACTTCCGCAGTATCCTTCTGACCGAGCCAATTCTTACCCAGGAATATCGCCATTGTCGCATTGGTCTTGGCAAGGGCAAACTGCCGTCTGCGCAGCGATGCCTTACCCAACTCTCTTTTTTGCCGAAAAACCTCGGAAAATGTCATTCCGTAGGTCTCTTTGCACCACTTGTTCAAGGTCTTGTCCGTCAGCCCCAGAATCAAGCAGATCTCCTCAAGCGTGCACTGTACCTGGCACATCGTTTCAAATTGTTCTTTGTCAATCTTTTTGACGGGTCTCCCCATCTTAGATTTTTCCTTTTCGGGCTTCTTTGTCTGCATATAATCACCTCGGTTCTTCGGGTGCTATATAAGTCCCCATTCTGCGAGCTTTTCAAAGCCGCCTAATTTGTTTATATATTCCCTCGCTATTTCTACAATCTCGCTATAAGGTCTGCCGTCCACATGGGTATCGCCTATAGCACAACATAACTTTACTTCCTCGCCCGTACTCTGTGCCTTGAGATGAGCGTATATATTGACAGATACATCTGCCTTTGATAAGTCCTTGCCATGGAGTCCACCGCCTGTTACGGCATCACCCATGTCAGAACCTAACTTCCTGTTTGTAGCACCCGTGTCGACATCGGTACCGCCAGTCCAATACCCTAACGGATTGATGATCGCATTCGATACCAGTCCGGTATCAAGTATCTCGTCTATCTTGGCATTGCTCTGACAGATGATCATACGGTTCCCGTTGATGATAAACTTGCCGTCCGTAGGGAAGTGCTCATATAAATGCTTTGCGATAGCGGATAATGTCTGCTGCTCCTCTGTGACCGGAACGCCTTTGAATATTCCATTGTCACCGCAGCGTATACCGCCCTCCTGGTTCCCTGCCAGATGCACATCCTGCCTGTTCTCGTCATAGATGACTTCCATACACCCTGCGATCCTGTTCACGGTATACAGAATCTTCTCTCTCGGAATGGGTACCGAGGTCTCCGTGATGATGTGACACTTGCCATGCCCGATAAGAACCTCGACAGCAATCTTCGGGTTCTCTTCCTGGGAATAGGCATAATCGACCAATGCCCCTGCTATCCTGTCAGCCACCTTGTCCGGATGGGACATATTGACCTTTTCAAACATTACTCTTCCTCCTTTGTCAAGAGGACCGCCTTGTCTCCGGTAAAGTCCTCATATCTCTGTATAATGACATCCACGTACCTGGGGTCCAACTCCATAAGATACGCGGTACGGTCAATCTGTTCTGCAGCGATAAGAGTAGTACCCGAACCGCCAAATAGATCTAATATAACATCCCCTGCATCGGATGAGTTCTGTGTGAGTTTTGCGATAAGCCTAACAGGTTTCATGGTCGGATGCAGGTCATTGTGTAACTGCTTCTTCTCGCGGATGACATCGGGATCGTCCGCTGCCAGAACATCCTTTAATGTCTCTCGCAGTTCTTCCTCGGTCATGAGGTCGATAGACTCGATGACGGACCTCTGCTTGCGTCCCCCGTTCCATACCTTGATAGACTTGCCCTTGCATCCCATAAGGCACGGTTCGTACATAGATTGGTACTTAGAGCCACCCAAAACAAGCTGTGACTTAACCCATATCAGCTCCTGCTTAAAGGTAAGCCCCCCCTCACGCATAGCCTGCATAAATACGCCGGAACCCAACTCCTTGTAGAATACATAGATGGATGCACCGTCCTTCATGGCATCCAGGTAGCACTTGTATACCGACAACAGGAACTTCTTAAAGTCTGCTTCGGGCATCTTGTCATTCATTATCTTCTTGGATGCACGGTCTTTGGTGTTACCTGCTCCCTCATAGCCCATATTGTATGGTGGATCGGTAACAACACAATCAGCCTTCTTACCGTCCAGTAACTTCTTCACATCAGCCATCTTGGTCGAATCACCGCACATAAGCCTGTGCCTGCCTAACTGATATATCTGTCCATAATGTGACTTCGGCTCCTCGGGTGGTTCCGGTGTGTCTACTTCAACAACCTCTTTTTCTTCCTCATCCTCGGACAGGTCAAAACCGAAATCGCTCATATCAATGTCCAAAATGCCGTCAAGTTCTTCATCCAACAGGTCGCTGTCCCATTCGGACATCTCTGCAGTCTTATTATGTGCCAGAGCATATGCGCGTCTCTGCTCATCGGTCAGATCATCCAACCGGATAACAGGAACCTTTTTCAAGCCCAATCTTTTAGCAGCGAGTAATCTGCCGTGTCCCTCGACAATGATATTCTTGTCACTCCATATGCCGATAGGGTCCTTAAAACCGAACTCCTGTATCGACTTCATGATCGTACTGACATCCGCGTCAGCGTGCTTACGAGCATTCTTCTCATAAGGCTTAAGTTCCTTGATAGGTAAATATTCAATCTTCAAGTCCATGTTTACTCCAATCTGTACCATAACGGTCAACTATAAGTTTAAAATCCTCAAGATCATGAGGAACTATAAAGTAACTCTCTGTGCCATCGGAATTGAACGTGATACCTACGTGTAATAATTCATGGAATATGAGTATGCGGAGCTGTTCGTCCGTCATACCCTCGACATTAGGCTCAAATACGGTTATGGTAAAATCGCACGGTATGCCCCACTTATACTTCTCGGATACTTTCTCGCATTCAGCATGAACCACCTTGCCGGAGCTGTTCTTCTTGTGCTCGGATGATAAGTATATGATCGTAGCCTGGCTGTTCGCTATATTCACCAGAGCATCCTCTGTCTTGATTAAATCCGCACCTATCTCGGCATACTTCTCATTGATCTCGCGTCTGTCCATAACCCTCCTAAAACAAAAAGAACCAACAAAAGCATATCAACAATATGCTCATGCTGGCTCTTTGATGTTACCTAAGCTTCTTCAATTATTCAACTTTACCCATTTTTTGCACTTTCGACACTGAACATAAAAGCAGCCATCTTCCTTGTTTAAAAAGGCTATGTTCTGACCGCAGTGCCTATAGGTTCTAGTCCCATTATAGTACACTTTAGATTCTTTCGTCAATTCTTTTTTTGACATCCGGCACCTCCTAAATGCGGATATACGCCCCACACATCTTGCAATACTTTGCATGAATCCCGACAACAGCCTTGCACTTCGGACAGGCATCGTAATCGTAACCCATTACCGTCCCCAGGGGTTCATCGATCGTGATGTTCCTCTCAACGATACCATTAACATAATCCGCAATATCAGCATCGGTGCCCTTGCGGATGTTGATAGGCATTCCCTTGTGGCATATCTCGTCCCGTATGCTCACAAGCAACTCGTTTGCCTCCTGCCTGTTCATACCCTCACCTCGATTTCTTTATCCCAATACTCTTTGAACTCATTTTCGATCTGCTCCACCCGTGTCCAACATACGGTCTCACCCGTCTCCATGACATACGCCAACGGACAGTTATCGCAGGAATGGGTATCGCATATCCACTTCTTCTGTGCCGCCGTCAGTTCCTTACGCCGTATCGCAACTCTCATTCACTCACCATCCTTATCTGCCTCGATTACTGTCGGAGCATTAATAATCGTTGATATAGAAACAGCCGGAACATATACAAACACACCATCTTCTCTACGATATCTTGCATCACACCTTAATTTATCAACATCAATAAGCCTACCATGCCCCTTTGGGAGTACAGTGCCGTTCAATATTGCTATTTCGTGTCGGGATGCAAATCCCTGTCTCTTTAGATTTTCAATCGTTTCTATATCGTCTTTCGGAATCCTAATCACAACCTCAACTGTTTCCATCTGTATCACCGTCCTCAATAAATTTTAGAGTGCCATAATAATGCCTGTCAGTACCCTTACATAAGAATACAGGTTCGCCCATAAGAAACAATCCCATATCAGCACCGCAAATAGGGCATTTCTTTGGCACTGTCTTATCTTCATCTGTCAACCACGGTTTTCCGTTACCCTGCAATAATAATTCATTTTCCATCTGTATCCTCACTTTCTGCCAGCTCTTGTTGCAACTGCTTAAATTTAATAACTTCTTTTGATGGTTCATATCGACAATGCTTTAATCTGCATCGTACTTCATCTGCATCTGCTTGCACTTGATAATAGTGCTTGCATTGTCTACACTTAAATAACCAATCTAACTCTTCGGGCTTAGTCATTCCTTATCCTCACTTTCTTGTGGCTCAAAATTCCACCAATTCACTAACTCTGTATAGCATGATTCGCATAAATCTTTTTGACAATCAAGGTATGAATTACCATCCTCACAAACAATCTCTCCGACTCCAATGACTTCATCTCGTCTATGATTCCATTTTTCAAAATCTTTCTTACATCTATCACAATACATAATCACTTTACGCATGTTTATCCCTCACTTTCCTGTGGCTCAACCATCTTTGCTCCGCAGTTAGGGCAGTATTTAAAGTCTGTTCTGTCCTCATCGTAAAGTAACCATCCGCAGGCATTACATTCATAAACTTCATGTGGTTCTTGATCTATTCCAACCCATGCCGCTGTCTTTTCCTTTGGTGTGACGGGAGGCAACTTTTGCAACCCTTCCCAAAAATTACAAAGAAAATCGGCCTTATCTCTCGTTGTGTGTACTAACTCTTTTGATAATTCATCAACCACCTGTCTGCTTATACAATCTTCATAATGTTGTGCTTTCGGTTTAAAGTTTGGATGTTCATACTCATCTGCAAAACACCCATCACAAGCCTCATCATTTGCTCCGTCAACATAATATGCACACTTATCACAATCTCTACTTATTACATC
>JAILLI010000158.1 GCA_024693225.1 Lachnospiraceae bacterium | reverse complement strand
ACCCTGACCCCTTCTGGCATCTGTTATGTCTTTATTTCCTTCGATGCTCATGATCGGAACGATATTCCTGTATCTGTCAAAAAGCTCGAAATACTTTTCTCCCATAAGTGTTCCGTTGGTAAACACGGGAAAAAGGATATCCGGCCTGCTGCCCGCTGCATCGATCACACCCTTCCGAAGAAGAGGCTCTCCGCCGGCAAGCAGTATGAAGCTCACTCCCAGATCATCTGCCTCATCAAAGATCCTTTTCCAGTCTTCATCCGAAAGCTGTGCGACCGGAGCTTCATCTGTCGTTGCATGATTGCATCTCGAGTAACAGCCCGCACAGTGCAGGTTGCAGCTGCTGGTAATGCTGGCTATGAGGAAGGGCGGGATATGCTCACCCTTCTTCTCCATGGCAGCACGTTTCTTTGAAGCAGCCCTGCTTGCAGCAGCGAACCTGAGCATATATGCACTTTCACGCGGATTTTTAAGCGTTGCCCTCATGGCATCGGCTACTATCCTTTCCACACCACGCGTCATATATTCCTGAATATCAAACTCTTTTTCCATATATATATTCTCCGCATAACTGTCGTAAGTCTTTTGCTATATCTTTTGCCATATTATATTTTGTCAAATATAAATTGTCAAGACTTTTATATTCACACTCCAAAAAATCGCTGCCCCCATATTGGGCAAGACCTGTGAAGGTCACTCCGAATATGTCTCTGATGATGACATGCTTTCCATCGTATCCTGCAAGATCTGTGATCATCAAGCCCGTCCGCCCGGTTCATTCATGGTACGGATGGCATTTGCAAGATCAAGAAATCTCTGCGATCTCATCAGGGCCAGACCCTGAGCTTCATCACCGAGTACGACAAGCTGGTCCCCGGGTGAGATATCAAAAAGCTTTCTCGCCTTTGCAGGAATCACTATCTGCCCCTTGTCTCCGACAGTCACCAGTCCGAACAGGTGCCTGCCTTTGGGCGGAAGGTTCAGTCCCATGTTTTCTTCCGGTTCATAATTGGCCAGATCGTCAAGGGACACCTCAAAAAGCTCCGCCATAGCCCTGCATTTATCAAGATCGGGGACCGTATCTCCTGCCTCCCACTTGGCGACAGCCTGTCTTGTAACTCCCAGCTTTTCGGCTATATCTTCCTGTGTCATATGTCTCATCTTACGAAGTGAGATCAGATTATCACTGAACATCCGTTTTTTTCTCCTTTTTTATTCCGAGTACAGCCCACCTGAAGAAGGGGATCCTCGAGATGATATAGTACAGTCCGAAACCAAAAACAAATCCCGCTATAAGGCTGAGTATGTAACACGCCTGTGCCGGAAGCAGATGCGGTCTTCCTATATAGAGTGCCACGGATGAGATGCCCAGATAGTGGAACACGTATAACCCGAAGCTCCTTTCGCTCATCCATGACGCAAATCTTCCGGTCCTGTTCCCGAACCTTGCCATACCGGCCAGCATGGCCAGAGATCCGAAGTATGCACTGGCCGAAAAGAGCGGTCCTCTGTTCACCGGAACATCGGCATAGTTCATCTGCCCTTTTATAAAGAAGTAAACTGCCGAAAAGACAAGGTTCAATACAAGGCCTGCAACAATGGCGGGGACCGCAATTGATGTCAGCTTATCCATCACCTCATCATTTGAAAAGACATAGTAGCCCAGGAAAAAGAACAGGAAATAAAAGCCGATCCTGTATACCACTACTATCGGTGTATTAAGGATCTGCGCCCCGCCCCATACCGGGAAGAAGAAAAGGATGATCATCCAGACCGGGGTCCTGCTTCCCAGTTCCAGAAGACGGCCTTTTTCGATCTTTCTTACCAGGATAAGGAGCATGCAGTAGGCCCACAAAAGCTGCATGAACCAGAGTACCCCGCTGCCCGAGACTATCATGACCAGGCCGATCACGGTCTTTGGAATACCCATACCGGCCATATCCTTAAAAGCACCTGATATCGAAATATTTACATACCCCTGAACGAACTGGAATGCAAACAGACCTATCGTTGAGGGTACCAGGAGCTTTCGGGTACGGGCTCTTATAAACTCTCTGTCCGTATGGCTCTTAAGATATATCCGGGATACGATCCCCGAAACAAGAAACAGTACGGGCATGATCCAGGGATACACCAGATACATGAACACATCATAATACTGTACGGAAAGATCCGTTATCCTGCCGATCCCCCCGACGATCCCTTCTGCATTGTACATGTAGAACACATGGTATATCACCACGATCACAAGGGTCGACCATCTTATATTATCCAGGTAATACTTTCTCATACGTGCCTCACTTTCGCAACTATTATTAACATTAGTATATATTGTTCCGGCTGCAGCGTCTACCAACAAAAGTTAACCTGTATCCCTATGTTTTGTTACGTTTCGTTGCGTTTACAAATATCAGCCGACCCCTTGACATGACCTTACTGCCGGAAAACAGATCGGCCCTTGCAGACCCGGAAAGGCCCTTGCAGACCCGGAAAGTCTGCCTTGACTATATCTGATCCTGTGATAAAATACATAAGGATCGGTAAAAGTTAGTTATAACTAACACTATTCTGCCTGATAACGCGGGCAGATAGCAGACGCCGCACAGGAGGTCATGATGAGATCACGATTTTTGAGATCATTTACATACACTGCCCTGCTGGCCCTGACCGGCTCCGCTCTTTCAGCCTGTATCGGCAAAGCGACAAGCTACAGCACGGACATTGCAGGATACAGGACCATATCTGAAGATGTTGAAGCCACAGGTGATGTTCACGGCATGGACACTACCACATATCACTCAACAGTTACCGCTCCGGTCTGTTTTTACGACCTTAAGGTCGGAGATGAAGTCAAAGCCGGGGATACGGCAGTCGGCTATGATCTTGAAGATCTCATAAACCTGCGCGATCAGGCCGTACTTACCGCCAAATCTGCCGAAAACACCATGAACGGACAAGTCCAGGCCAGCAATACCAATCAGGCCAAGTTCAACAAAGCAGCTTCTGATATAGACATATACAGGATGAGCTACGCCCTCTTCCGACAGGCAAACGATTATATCGACCAGGGCCAGTATCAGGAAAACTGGGATGTAAGCTGTATCGCCGCAGGGATCAACAAAGATATAGCCCAAAAGACCGCAGATGTAAACACAAAAACCCTGGAACTGGAGGCGGCACAGGCGACAGGCGATGCGGAAAAATCCAAGAAGCTCATGGATGAGATCGAGGAACTCAATCAGGATCTGGCGGAGCTCAACCAGGATCTGGCCGGTCTTCCCCCGGCAACTCTGGATCCCCAGGAATACGCACAGAGTGTTCTTAACGGCAACTGGATGTCGGACATCATGCGCAACTGGACTGAAGCGTCCACTCTGAAGAATACTTATGAGAACCAGATACTCAATTCCTATCAGAAAGAACAGCTTCGCAATTCCTATGACCTGACCGAGCTGAGCGTGGAAAATGCTGAGGAGGATCTCGCAAAAGCGGCGTCAGGTATAAGTATCGGCAGCGACGGTATAGTAACGGAGAGCTTTATAGCCAACGGAAGCGTGGTGTCAAAAGGTGCTCCCCTGTTTACCGTTGAGAGCACGGATGAGATAAAAGTTGATGTAGGCATATCAAAATATGATATAGGCAAGATCGAGACCGGGCAGGAAGCGGATATAAAGATAGCCGGCAATACATATGAAGGCCTG
>JAILLI010000147.1 GCA_024693225.1 Lachnospiraceae bacterium | reverse complement strand
ACGACCGGAAAGAGCGCGGATTACACCAGGAACAATATCAAGCAGGACATAAGGCAGATCATAGAAGACTACAGGCCGGATGTGATCTACGCCATAGACCTTGACGAGCACTGGGATCACAGGGCTGTCTCCCTTCTTTTCGAAGAGGTGATGGGCGATATACTGAAGGAGGATGAGGGCGGCTATAAGCCCGGAATCTTCAAGGCCTTCGGTTACTGTACCGCATGGGATGCGGCGCCTGATTTTTACGCTATGAACGTGGGCGCGACGGTCAATCCCGGATCGGGTGACGTGATGGAAAAGAATCCCGACTATCTCTGGTCGCAGAGGACGCGGCTTCCGGTGGCGGAAAGGTACCTGGCAAGGACCAAGAGGTCATCTGCCGCATATTCCGCGATAGAGGCATTCGATACCCAGTTCGGTATGAGGAACTTCAGGAAGATAGTCAATTCCGACAAGGTCTTCTGGGAGAGAAGATGCGACGGGATCTCCTACAAAGCCGGGGTATCGGTATCGAGCGGTGAGGGTGAAGTCCTTAATGATTTCAAACTCTTAGACCTTGATGATGTTATCGAGGAGACCACCTTTGGCAAAAAGGGCATATGGATACCCGGCGAAGATGACGGCGAAAGCAGCGCCACATATACGTTTGAAGAGCCTTCGGACATATACAGTGTGGTCCTTTATGACAATCCTTCGGCGGATGACAACATAAAGGACGGGATCCTGATCTTTGACGACGGCAGCAGGATAAGTACGGGCCCCCTTCCTGCAAACGGCAGCAGATGCGAGATCGTGGTAAATAAAAAAGGGGTCAAAAGCCTTACCTTCACGATAAGCGAAAAGGAAGGCAAGCTTGCGGGACTTTCGGAGATGGAAGTATATAAGGACAGGCACAGTACCTATGAAGAGGAGAATGCCTTCATCAAGATAATGGCCGATGACAATTTTGTCTACGATTATCTGGCAGAGTCCGATGATATGCTGGATCTTCAGATATATTCATATCCTGCAGACCTTGTCGGGGATATAAGCGATATAGAGATCCTGGTCGATAAAGAGGTCCCTGAAGGCGTTATCAGGCAGGACGGACATATCCTGATACCCTATGACGGGGGTGAGCATGAAATAGAGGCCAGGCTTGGCGAAACCGGCATCTATGACACCATCTTTGTAAGAAGCCAGACCTTTATCGACAGGATAGAGATACCCCTGGTGCAGAAGATCGAAGAGATCAGGGACCGCAAAAGGGAAGAGGTCATAGAGTAAGCCGGAAGATATCCCTATTTTTCTATCATTGCACTTCTAAACTCACGGGGGGATATCCCTTTGGTCTTACGGAAACTCCTGTTAAAGGAAGATATGCTGGTAAAGCCGCATTCAAAGGCTATATCTATGAATTTTTTCCGGGGATCCGTGAACATGGTCTCCGCCAGGCGTATGCGTTCCCTGGTCAGATAATCCACAAAGGTCATCTGTATGTAGTCCTTGAAGAGATGGGAGAAGTAGGACCTGCTTATCCCGATCTTGTTTGCCACATCATCGACGGTCAGAGGCTCCGTGCAGTTCTGGGATATGTACAGACAGGCTTCGGCCATAAGCTTTGCGGATCTGTAATAAGTATCATTTCCCGTTTCTGTCTCATCTATACTGTTTTCAAGACACCATTTCCCGTAATAGGAAAAAAAGCGCAGCAGGAGCGAATAGTTATAAGCTTCCCTGAAGGATCCCGGATCCCTGGTGGAGTTTACTATCTTCTTGATGGTGAGCACCATCTTGCCTATCTGGGTATCGTTGACATCATAGCGGCAGTAGGGGGTCTTCTCCAGAAGCTGCCTTATACGGTTAAAATCCGGAACTACGGTTATCAGTTCCATGGGAAACTGGACCAGGAGAAAAGAATCCATGGAGACATTCCTGATGGTATGGAGGTCGCCGGGATAGGATATTATGAAATCATTGGGATACATCTCGTATTTTCTGAAGTTGAGCTCGACTTCATTCCCTTCCGTAAGACTTAAGAGTATCTCGGCAAAGGGGTGCCAGTGGACAAGATTGGTATAGGCCCTGGCTACCGTATGCGATGTGTTTATCAGTCTGTCTTCCGAAAAGGTCAGGTCTTCAAAATGATTGTCAAGAAGCATGGGATCCTCCCTCCTTTATTTTTGAAATATTATAGCAGAATATGCACAGTCCGCACAATATAAGGGCAAAATGTGGCCCGATAAAAAGCACGATCTGCACAGTTTTAAAGCCCCATACACAGATAATCCAGACAAGGCTTAAGGTATCATATACATGGCAGGAACTTCGCTTTATGAAGGGATGCTTTGGGGGGCTTCGAAGAAGCCGGATCTTAATCGACCGTTATTTTGGAAGGAGGTATGAAATGGCAGGAGTACTGGGGACCCACCTGATAGCGCAGGTGGGATTCATAGTGGAAGATGTCGAAAAGACAAAGAAGGAATGGGCGGATTTTCTGGGACTTCCCGTCCCCGAGACGCAGCCCATAGGAGATTATGAGGTTACACAGACAAGGTACAGGGGTGAGCCGGCACCGGAAGCATATTGCTATATGGCATTTTTTGATGTCAATCCGGGCCTGCAGATCGAGCTGATACAGCCCAATGACAAGCCCTCGACCTGGAGGGATTTTCTGAACGAAAAGGGAGAGGGCATGCACCATCTCGCTTTTTCGGTAAAAGACTCCGCAGCCCGTGTGGCCGATGCAGAAGCGGCAGGGCTGAAACTGATACAGCACGGTACATACGGAGACGGGGGTGGTGAGTACAACTACCTTGAAGCGCCTCATCTGAAATGTATCATAGAACTGCTTGAGAGCTACAATGACTGATCACATAAGATCATAAGAAGGTCATAAAGAAAGGACGCATTTTATGAAGCTTGGCACATCATCACCTTTATCTCATGACACGGCCCGGCAGTGGGCGGATAAGCACAGGTCCCTGGGACTTGGTGCCGTCAATTTTCATCTTACCTGCAATGATGATGAAAAAGTCATAGATGAATATGTAAAATGTGCAGAAGATGCGGGCCTTACGATAGCGGAAGTCGGTGTCTGGAAAAACACCATGTCCCCCGATGATGATGAGCGGAATGAGGCGGTAAGGTATGCCATAGGGCAACTGGAACTGGCCGACAGGATAGGGGCAAGATGCTGTGTGAACATTTTGGGAGCCCGGGGCCCGAGGTGGGACGGAGCATACAGGGACAACTTTTCCGAGGATACGCTTAAGGCGGGAGTTAAGACGATACGGCAGATAATCGATGCCGTCAATCCCCGTAACACATATTTTACGATCGAGTCCATGCCGTGGATGATCCCCGACGGGCCCGATGAATATCTAAAACTCCTTGAGATGGTCGACCGCGACAGGTTTGCCGTTCACATGGATGTTTTCAACTGGATGACAAGTCCGAGAAGGTATTTTTACAACGAGGAATTTGTCGATGAGTGTTTTTCCAAACTGGGAGGTTACGTTAAGAGCTGTCATTTAAAGGATGTGAAGATGGAAGAGGACTACACCCTCTTTTTCAGGGAGACATATCCCGGAGATGGCGGCGTAAACATAGGACATCTCCTTGATACTGCACTTTCCTGTGATGCGGATATGACATTTATAGTTGAGCATCTTGACACGGATGATGAGTACATAAGAAGTGTCAGGTATGTTCAGGGATTATGGGAAGATTTGCATAAGAAAGGATGAAATAAGATGAAGAAAAAGGTTTCGTTATTACTGGCATTACTTACGGCATTTTCAATGATACTTGCTGCATGCGCACCCCAGGGGGCGGCAGCTCCTGCAGCTGATGCAGCAGCTCCCGCAGCGGAAGGCGGCAGCGCAGAGCTCGTATGGTGGGGATGGACACCCGGCTCACCTCTTAATGAGCAATATATAGCCGAGTTCAATAAGGAATTTCCCGATACCAAGATCACGTGGAAGCAGACGACGGTTGATGATTATGATGCAGCAATCAAGCCTGCTCTGGCAAACGGCGAAGGCGTTGATATCTTCGAGGTCTCTGCCGGAAGTGCCAACGGCGGTGTCAGTGTATTCGGCGGCCAGGCCATAAATATGGAAGAGGCCCTCAAGGGTTACCTTGGGGATGATTATGCGGACAAGCTCAATGAGGCATCCCTTGCCAGCATGACCGTTGACGGCGAGCTCAAGGCTCTCGGAGTAGGAACGGTCTACGCAGGAAACCTTTGGATCAACCAGGATCTTTTTGACAAGTACAATGTCAAGGTTCCCACCAACTTTGACGAGTGGAAGGCTGCATGCGATACATTCAAGGAAAACGGCATCATCGGCTTTGTACAGGGTGCAGGCCAGGGAGCCTTCAATATGGATACATACCATGCGATATGCGATAACATCCAGCCCGGTCTTTTCACAAAGGCAACAAGAGGCGAAGCCGAGTGGACCGATCCCGTATTCGTACAGGCACTCGACCTCTGGAAAAAGCTTTTTGATGAAGGCATCATGCAGGACGGAGCTCTTGGTATCCAGCAGTATCCCGAGGCCAACAACATGTTCCTGTCGGGACAGGCTGCAATGGTCATGATGGGTTCATGGTATACGATGAACTGCCTGCCCGATACCATGAGGGCAAATATGGAAGCAGCATCTTCAACGGATGAGCCTTTCGCAATGGTTCCCATCAACTTCCCCGACATTGCCGGAACAGGCAATACAGGATATGTTTTCTGCGACATCGACTATGCAACGGCAGTTTCAACCAACGCATCCGATGTCAAGGCAGCTACGGATTTCGCACTCTGGCTCGGAGCATCAGAGGCAGGACAGCAGATGATCGCGGATTCGCTCAATCTGGTTCCCGTTCTTAAGTCGGTAAGCCCCAACTGGGACAAGGTTGTTCTTACAAATCCCGAGAAGCAGAACCAGGCCGTACAGGATTATCTGACAAATGCAATGGCTAATCCCGATAACCCTCGTTTCGGCGGCATCTCAGCCGACCTTAACCAGGCCATGATGGATGTCCTTGCAGGCGTTGCATCAGGAACACTTTCTTCCGCAGACGGCGCAGCCCGTCTTGCCGAAGTTGAATAAATGGCATTTTCATTATCAGTGTGGCCCGCTACAGGAGGATTCCGGTATGCGGGCCATACCTCCAAATCAACCGGATATGCGGCATCGGTCCTGCGTAGCGTGATCTGCGGGACCATGTTCAGATAAGCGGAGGAAGATCATGAACAAGAAAGCGACGATCGGGAACAAGGGGACGATATGGATAATCCCGGCATTCCTTTTTCTGCTGATCATCATATATTATTCCATATTCTACACTTTCAGGCTTTCCGCAATGGATTGGGACGGGCTGAGTCCTACCATGAAGAACGTCGGGTTTGACAATTACATCAAGATGTTCACGGACAAGGTCTTCTGGAAGGCCATTGGAAATACCATAGTGTATTTTGCCATAACTTTTGTGGTCCAGAACCTGCTGGGGTTCGTTTTTGCGGCTATACTTCATTCGGATGTAAAGCTTGCGACGGTCCATAAGTGCATCATCTTCATCCCGACCATACTGGCACCGGCAACCATGGCACCGGTTTTCAGACTCATGTTCTCACCACAGGGAATGCTGCAGAACTTTTTCGACAAGGTCCATATAGGGATAACGGTGGACTGGCTGTCAAGACCGCAGACAGCACTTTTCGTCCTGATGGCCATAGTCGTGTGGGAGTTCACGGGAATGAGCTTTATCCTCTACTACGCGGCAATGAGCCAGATAGATAAGGAGATGCTCGAGGCTGCACAGATAGACGGTGCGGGAAATATCAGGACTCTTGTCACCATGGTCTTTCCCCTCTGCAAGGGAACCACGGTCTCTCTTGCCATGCTGGGGGTCATAGGGGCACTCAAGACATTTGATATCCCTTATCTTATCACTACAGGCGGCCCGGACCATGCGACAGAGTTTTTGGGAACATATATATACAGGCAGGGGATCAGGCAATCCCATCTGGGATATGCGGCGGCTCTGTCGGTCATGCTGCTCATCATGGCAGTGGCGGGAGCTTTTCTGACCAACAAGGCAAATAAAGGAGAGTGACGATCATGCTAAGAACAAGATCCAAACGGAACAAGATACTGCTTCAGATCCTCCTCTTTGTGATGACGGTTCCCTACCTGCTCCCCCTCCTGCAGATGTTTCTGGGGTCCCTGGGGGGAAGGGGATTATACAACTATGCGGCTGTATGGGACACGGGTGTTGTACCCACATATTTCAGGAATTCCATCATCATATCCGCAGGTGTGATACTGATCGTTTATGTGCTGTCGATGACGGCGGGTTTCGGCTTTGCAAAGCTTAAGATATTCGGAAAAGAGGTCTTCTTCTGGATGATACTGGTGGCACTCACCCTGCCTGAGGTGATACTGCTGACACCGCTTTTCGTTACATTCCAGAAGCTGCACCTGTTCAGCACCTTCTTTTCGGTGATCCTGCCCCTGGCGGCATTGCAGCTCCCTTTTACCATACTCCTTATCAGGAACTATGACGAGGGGATACCGGGAGAACTGCTCGAAGCCGCAAGGATAGACGGAGCCACAACGGGGCAGGCTTTCCGGCACGTGATACTGCCCCTGACCAAGCCAATAGGATCGGCTGTCACCATGCTGACCCTGATCAATTCATGGAACTCCTACCTGCTGCCGCTTCTGTTTTTACAGAAGCCGTCGATGCAGACGGTAACCCTTCTGCCGCAGTACTTCCAGGGAGAGTTCACCAACGATCAGACCAAGATACTGGCGGCCGCCGTACTTACGGCCATCCCCGAGATCGTTGCATATCTTTGCATGCAGAAGAATTTTGAACGCGGAATGAGTGCGGGAGCTTTGAAATAGGACCCGGAAAAAAGGAGAGAACAAATGGCATTATCATCAACTGAAGTGATAAAGGTGATCGTTGTTACAGACGATCTGGAAAAAACAGTAAAAGGATACAAGACTCTGGTCGGAACCGGAAGCGCTCCGGAAGAAGAGGGGGAACACAGGATGGTCCGGACTCCTCTTACGACATACAGGGGACGGCCGGTAACGGATACTCCCATGAAGGTTGAGAGCGTATACAGCGACAACTTCTGGTTTGAGATCATCGAGCCCCTTGGGACCAACGATCCCTGGGCGGACTGGCTGAAGGAACACGGTACATCCATATACTCGATCTGCTTCCTGTCGGACGGCCCTCTTGAGAACGACGAGGTGGTCATGAAGGCAGCCGGATATCCTTCGATCTTCAAGCAGGAGAAGGGTTACGAGGCATACGAATACTTCGATACAGCCGGTGACCTGGGCGTCCTGGTAGAGGTTAAGGAACGGTATCAGTGACCGATCATGCGGGTTTTGATTGAAAAAGGCCGGGAATAAGGCTACAATCTATTTATATAAGGGTATGAGATCTGTGACATTTGTGTGATAAATGCCCTGTTATAATGAGCACATATTAAAGATACCCGCTTGAAAGGAGGAAACAACCATGGCAGATAACAAGAAGATCAATGATGAGATACTCGAAGAGGTCAGCGGAGGAAAGAGCGAGGAGCAGAAAGCCCGCGAGGAAGCAGAGAAGAAGCTCCACGGCCGTATAGTAAAGGATATGTTCGGCAACGTGACCTTCACGGATAAGACAGGCGTTACCGGATCCTTCACGGCGGCAGACTGGGCCAAGCTCAGTGCCAACTGGGCATACACAGGCAACCCGGAGTACTTCATGGAGACCATCAATGTAAATGAGCTCAACGGAGTGCTCAAAGCCTGACCTTAAGGCAGACAGAAGGAAACAAGGCAAGAGACAGGAGACGGTTCTGCGTCCCCTGTCTTTTTTAGTGAGCGTTCTGCAGGAAAACCGCCTCCCGTGCAGGATGGTCCGGGTGAGGGCTATCGGCCGGCCAAAAGAGATTTATCTTGACTTGGCAAGGGCTGTAATGTTCAATTGATAATGAGCAGGTGAACTATGAAGGTCACAGACAGTGATCCGGAAACCAAGGGAGATAAAACATGAGAAAAAAACTGATGAAAACAGTATCGCTTCTACTGGTAACGACTATGCTAACCGGCTGCAACGTGAACATAAGCCCGCCGGCAGCAGGAGATGTTGATACGGCGGTAAACGCAAAGGAGTACAGTATTACAGAGAGAATACTCCCGCTTTATTACGGGGAGATCGACAACAAAGAAGACCTGACCGTTTACTTTGTGAATGATACCGGAGTGCCTTATATTTCGATCGATATCCTTCCGCATCTGCTGGATAAGGCCCTCGACGGGATGCATCATTTCGAACTGTCAAAGGATGAGGATGGAGCCGCAGTCACGGTTACGCGTAAGGGAACCCCCTTTACGGCAGAGTTTGATCCTAACGAGGATACCATCACCTTTCTTGACTATGACGCTTTTTTGAAGTATGAGGACGATGCACTTGTCTCTTTCGGCGGCATGAGCGTATTCGGATCTCTTTTCCGGCAGGTGGACACTCTTACAAATGACAGATATGGAAAGACCATATGCTTTGACTTAAAGCCTTATGAGATCGATCTGGTAAAGACGGATGATGGCTGTTATGTACCGCTGCAGACATTCAGCGATCTGATACTGTCCTATTATAACCAGTATTCGCTCTATAACGGAGAATCGGTGATCATAACCTGGGGTTTTGATAATGACACAGCCGATCTGTATTATTCGGCAAAACCGGAACGGACGGAAGCCTTTGCCGCATATGATTACCACGAACTGTGTTTTGCGCTCGATAATCTGTACGGATTGAAAGAGATCCATGATATAGACAGTTTTGATGAGTATTTCTATGAGATCGGGCTGAGGAAACGTTTGATGGGGACGGATCAGACAGCGGCGGATGCCGCATTGTATGAATTTATCACCTGTTACCTGGATGACCTTCACAGCAGTTGGAGAAGCGAGTCTGCCGGAACCGATATCAATTCTCTGGTCGGTCTGACAGAGGACATCAGAGGACCATGGAAAACAAAATATGATAACTGGATCGGCGAATTCTACGAGGCACGTGACAAGGCTTTCCCGGATGGAGTCGCGCCTTATGAAGAAGTAGGAAACACGGCCTTTATCACTTTCGACAGTTTTACCGGCCCCATACAGGATATGGATTACATGTCAGAGCCGAAAGAGGAAGAACTGCAGGATACGGTCAGACTGATGCAGTATTCCTATGACCGCATCATGAGAAAGGACAGTCCCGTGGAAAATGTAGTGCTCGATCTTTCGCTTAATACCGGAGGATCTATCAATGCGGCATGTTATGTGCTTGGATTGTTCCTTGGTATCGGTGACATCAACGTCAAGAATACCATGACGGGGGCATCCACGACATCCGCTTATCTTATTGATGTGAACAGGGATGGAAGATTTGATGAGACGGAAACGCTTGCAAACGGAGACCTGAACCTGTATTGCCTGATCTCACCGGTCAGTTTTTCATGCGGAAATCTTGTGCCAAACGAGTTCAAGACCGATCCCCACGTGACGCTGATAGGCAAGACATCAGGCGGCGGATCCTGCTCGTTCATGCCCTTGTCAACTGCCGGAGGAACTGTTTTTAGGATTTCCGGATACAGGAGGATGAGCACCTTCAAGAACGGTTCCTTTTATGACATAGACCGCGGTGCGGACCCTGATATCTATATTGACAAGATCGGGCAGTACTACGACAGGGTGTCTTTGACAGACCTTATCAATGGCCTTTAAAGATTCCGGTGGACAGTGATGATTTTGTGCCTTTCGCCCGCGCGTGTAACAGAAGTGTGATAAAGCACCTGATATCATAAGGTCAACAAATGAAAACATCCTGTGAACAAAAAATAGGAAACAATATGAAAGAAGAAAGCGGGAAGCTAAACGGGAAAAGTATCAATGACGAAGAACTTGGGAACGTTATCGGAGGATGGGTCCAAACTGGTGGTGGCAAAAAGGGCACCCCATGCCCAAAATGTGGTAAAAGTACTAATACTTACAAAACGGGAAAGACTAGGGAATATTTTTTTGGCCTTTTTACAAAGTATGAGTGGCATTGTGGCAGCTGCGGTGAAGATTTTTGGCTATATGTCAGTAAGAAAGAAAGATAACTAAGATCAATACGATCAGAGGTCCCATGATTGATGTTACATTCGGAAAGGAGGGCATTAAATGGATAACAGGGAAATGGAAAAGAAGAAGCTGAATGAGGAAGAACTTGAAATTACCGGAGGAGGTCCGGTGATACACCAAAAGTACAACAACTCCGGGTTATCCGTTAATGAAAGCAGATACAGATGTCCTCAACATCCGGAAGGTGGGGAACATGAGTATGAGTCTCTTGGTCATTCCTCAAGTTTTTGGATGTTCAGTTTTGACGAAGAGATGTATATATTGCCATAAAAAGAGAAACACCGGAAAATTCGGTTCGATCAAACTCTGGTAAGAGGATCAACTGGATCTTGTGCAGATTGCTTTCTGGCTGCCTGTGCGGCTTTTGGGGACATGGATATCAATAAAGGCCCCAAAACCGGCAGGGAAAAGAGGTGCGTACCCTTACAAAAAATAAGGGCTCGGACCTCTTTTTTTGCCCGAATCTTTGTCCTATTTTCCGGTATTCCCTTAGCTCGGAAGATGGGGTATTCTCCATAGTATACCGGTCACCGGTATTCTTAAGACAGGGGGACGGTTCTTTTGTCGGCAGTTGTCATCCGTCGCTGAGAAATCTTATTATCCTTTCGGCAGGAACACTCTATCCTGCAATATTTTTCGGCTGCGGACAGTTCATTGTAATCCCCAATATTCAACCAGGAGGTTTTCATATGTTTTGTTCAATCATGTCTGGGGGCCTTCGCGGTATAGAAAGCTTCCCGGTAAGTGTTGAGACGGATATATCAAGCGGTATGCCGACCTTTGAGATGGTCGGATACGTGGGAGGAGAGGTAAGGGAGGCGAAGGACCGTGTCCGGACCGCCCTTGCCAATACGGGACATCCGATCCCCATAGCACATATAACCGTCAATCTCTCACCCGGCGATGTGAAGAAGTCCGGCACGGGGTTTGATCTGCCGGTTGCCCTGGGAGTGCTCACCTGTATGGGTCAGATAGACGCGGAGAGTATCTCGGATACCTTTATAGCAGGAGAACTGTCCCTTAACGGCGAGGTATGCCCCATAAAAGGGATACTGCCAATGATCCTTATGGCAAAGGAGAAGGGGATCGGGAAATGCATCATACCTCAGGCCAATTCAAAAGAAGGATCTTTTGTTGAGGGAGTGGAAGTGTACGGAGTATCAACCCTTGCCGAGGCAATATCGTTTCTTAAAAAGGAGACCGACATCGTGCCCGTGAAGAGCCGGCTGAAGTCAGAGCTTCTTGCGGGGGCCGTCCATGAGTATGATTTTGCGGAGGTAAAGGGACAGGCTATGGCAAGACGTGGCGCCCAGATCGCGGCAGCGGGTCTTCACAACATGATAATGACCGGGCCTCCGGGAGCGGGCAAGACGCTGATCGCCAAGTGTATACCGTCGATAATGCCGCCCCTGTCGGAAGAAGAGTGCCTGGAGGTCTCCGCGATCTACAGCGTGCGGGGAGAGTTTTCGGATGACACCCCACTTATCACGAGACGTCCCTTTGTCAGTGCCCACAGCACCTCGACCGACATATCCCTTGTCGGGGGCGGAGCTGTACCGAGACCCGGGGCTGTAAGCCTGGCCCACAAGGGGGTGCTCTTTCTTGACGAGATACCGGAATTCTCCCGAAGGGCTCTTGAAGCACTCCGCCAGCCGCTTGAGGATGGGAAGGTACATATCATCAGGAACCGGGACATATGTACTTTTCCCGCTGATTTCATGCTGGTCGCGGCAATGAATCCCTGTCCATGCGGCCATTATCCCGACATGAACAAGTGTACATGTGATGAAGCAAAACGGGCACGGTATATGTCTAAGATATCGGGTCCATTTCTTGACCGGATGGATATATGTATAACTGCTGAGAAGGTCTCGCCTTTTGATCTCAGATCCCGTGAGGCTTCGGAAGGGTCGGAGGCCATAAGGGAGCGGGTGATGGCGGCCCATGAGATACAGAAAAAGAGATTTGAGGGTCTGGGGATCAGCTTTAATTCACAGATGGGAAACCGCGAGATCGAGAAGTTCTGCAGACTGGGCTCTTCTGAAGAGGAACTGATGAAGCAGCTGGCACTTAAGCACGATATGAGCGCAAGGACATATTTCAGGGTGCTCAAGGTGGCAAGGACCATAGCGGATCTTGCGGGAAGTGCGGATATAAATGAAGACGCCCTCTGTGAGGCGGTAAGGCTGAAGGTAAGCTTCTGATCTCAAATGCACAGGTGATTCAAGGAAAGAAGATGAAAGCGCGGGATTGACGGAACGATCCGGGAGAAAGAAAGATTGAGGAGATATGGAAGAGCGGATATACGATTATTGGGTGGCCACGCTTCAGGATGGGTATATGGGCGATCTTGCAAACATAGTAAGGCAGGCAGGAGGTCCGCGGGCCTTATACGGTCTGTCGCGGCCCGAGCTTGTGAGAAAATGCCGGATATCGGAAAAACTGGCCGGATATATAGAGGATCACAGACCGGATATAAGATCCATTGAAGAAAGTTATTACCGTATGCAGGAGGATGGGATAATTTATGTCAACCATGCCGATCCGGATTTTCCCGAAAAGCTTAAAAACATCCCCGGCAGTCCCTACGGTATATTCGTAAAAGGCCATATTCCTGACCCGCAGGTTCCGTCGGTGGCGATAGTAGGGGCACGCGAGTGTTCGGAATACGGGCGTATCATGGCAGAGTTTTTCGCCAGCCGGCTGGCTAAGGAGGGGGTCCAGATCGTAAGCGGAATGGCTGCCGGGATTGACGGGATCGCACAGAATGCTGCAGTGGATGCAGGAGGAAAATCCTTTGGGGTTCTGGGATGCGGAGTTGACATAACATATCCGGCGAAGAACAGAACCCTGTACAGAAAACTATGCACCGGTGGTAACGGGCTGATAAGCGAATATGCGCCCGGAACTGCCGCGATGGCACGACTTTTCCCACCTAGGAACCGGATAATATCCGGACTGTGCGATGTGCTAATAGTAGTGGAAGCACGGGCAAAGAGCGGAACGTTGATCACGGTTGATATGGCCATAGATCAGGGCAGGACTGTAATGGTAGTCCCCGGCAGGCTCACCGATGAACTGAGTGCCGGCTGCATAAATCTCCTGTATCAGGGCGCACTTCCGGCTACAGGTATCGAGGCGGTACTTGAACAGCTCGGAGTAAACCGGCAGATGGAATTATCCGATCTGTCCGCAGCTTTCGCCATTAAAAAAGGCCCTGCCGTCTCAAAGGAAGCAGGAAGGATACTTGATATCATGAAGATCGAGCCGCAAAGTGTGGATCAGATAGCATCGGGCGCGGATATGACATCCGCCCGGACGATGATAATACTGACCAGGCTTGAAATGGAGGGGCTGGTTCGCGAAGTGTATCCGGGATACTATATCAGGCAGCTTGAGCTTGTTTAAGGCGTGGCCTATCTATTAGTACCATTGACTTCTGAACGCATTTACGCTATCATCAAAATGTAAGAAAGCCGAGGGGAAATGTTGTATAATATTGATTTTTAGCGTACTGAACAAGGCTTTTCTGATATTGAAAACTTTCTTGATGATTTGGAAAAGCGGGCATCAACAAGTAAAGATGCCCGAATTCAGTACAAACAGGTTGCTCAGTACATACAGTTTCTCTCTGATCACGGAACCCGTCTCGGAGAGAATATTACGAAACATCTTGAGGATGATATTTGGGAGTTGAGACCGGGGAACAATCGTGTGTTGTTTTTTTACTTCAAAGACAACACTTTTGTTCTTCTTCATCATTTTCGTAAAAAGACACAAAAAACGCCTAAACGGGAAATTGAAAAAGCAAAGAATGAAGTTAAAGACTGGATATCAAGGGGTAACCAAAATGGATGATTGGACTAAATATAAAAATCGTGTAAAATCAGAGAATCCTGAAATTGGAAAGGATCTTGATGAAGTAGAGGAAATATCAACTATAGTAGGTGCCATGATAAAGCAGAGGCATAATCTTGAGCTGTCGCAGCGAGATCTTGCGGAACTATGTGGTATTCCGCATTCTTCCGTTGCAAGAATAGAATCTGGGAAATCTACGCCTAATCTGTCGACATTACTCAAAATTTTTAATCAACTTGGTCTTAGTTTTACAGTGCAGCCTAATGTAAAAATGGCAAAGCCTATGAAGTGAATTATAGACAGGACTTTAGTATTTTATTATAGTATCAGAGTATAGGAGATGTCAGGGAACGCCCGTAGTATTGAGCCCTTCGCCAGGGTGGCATCGCACATGCAGGAGGAAGATCCTTTGGGGTTCCAGGCTGTGAAGTTGACATAACATATCCAGCAAAGAACAGGACCCTGTACAGAAAACTCTGCACAGGTGGTAACGGGCTGGTTCGCGAAGTGTATCCGGGATATTACATCAGACAGCTTAAGTTTTTCAAGGTGTTACATTTTCCAAGACAGCACTTTAAAAGTATTTTTTAGAACAGCAGATATATATGTTAAGATATTTACAGTTATATAATTCAGGCATGCAGGGAGTAGCAAATGATGACGAAAAAGATAAAAATTATCCCGGGCATTATTCTTACGATGACGCTCTTGATCGCCGGCTGCGGAAAGAGTGGTGATGTAACTTCTTCCGATCCGCCATCCGGTGCCGGACCGGTCGAAATGACAGAGACGACAGAAAAGGATACAAAAACAGAAGAATTAGCCGCCGGAAATGAAACAGAGGAGCCTGCCCACGATGCGCAGCCTATCGTCTGGCTGGGTGATTCCCTGACACAGGGTTCTCTCGGGGATGAAAATGATAATCTTTCCGGCGCTCCATATGAAACGTTGAAAAAGCTCGTTGATGTTCCTGTTGAAGGATACGGTATGTATTTTCACACGACCCATGATATTTTCTGGGTATATACGGACAGTGAGCATCTAAACAGGAAGATCGATCCAAATAAAACATACATTTTCTGGGTCGGTTCAAACGACTGGGCCGGTGACAACGTTCCAAACACCGAAACCTCAGGAGTTATATCGGAAATAGACAGATTTCTCAATCTTGAAGGCAGTATCGAAAATTATATTGTTATCGGTACGATCGCAAGACATGAGCTCGGGCCGGAAATGGCGAAAACGATCAACCGGTCTCTTGAAGCAAAATACAAGGAACACTATCTGGATATCCTTGATGTTGTAGGTCCGGACGGATATGGACCCGACAGGATCCATCTGACTCAGGAAGCATATGATGCAGTGGCAGTGGCCGTATATGATAAACTGATATCTCTCGGGTATATTTGACACGTGTTCACAATGAGTATGATAATATAGGCAGAAGGAACATCACACCCGGTAAAGCAAGCGAGGATAATAATGATGTTGATCGATAACGTTAAGAATAATACCGTCAAGGTAATTACCCTATTTATCGTGATGCTTCTGTGCTTTGGTGGCATGTTTTTTATATCAGGATCAATGGTTACCAATAGCGATAAGGCCTTAAGTCCGGCCATAGACACCTGGGAATCCAGATACATCAAGTTTTCAGATGACGGATGGTATATTGATGAAATGATCTTTAATCATTCGGGGCTTTCTGATGATATTGGCGATGAAGGCAACATTGAGTTCATTTATGGACCGTTCCTGTTTCTGGAAAAAGGAAGCTATGTAGTTAAGATCAACTATGAGTGTTCTGATTACCAGACTGTCAGGATATATTCGTTTGAAAACGAGGACAAAATATCTGTCAAAGAGCCGACAGTTCTGTCTCCGGAAGATTGCGAAACGTGTTATTACTTTACAGTAAACGATGATATTGACAACTTTGAAGTCAGAGTATGCTACAACGGCAAGGGCAGCCTTCAGATAAATGATATATCTCTTTATGATGATGACTGGAACCATGCTTACTATATAAGATATTGTCTGTTTATACTGTCTCTTATCTTCATCTCGTTCCTGTTGGTAATACTCTTCCGGCACAGATTTTCTCTTGCCGACAACAGGTCGCCATGGATCGACCTTGCTCGAGGGGTTGGAATACTGCTTGTCTTATTTGGACATACGGAAGGAAATCCTTTGACATGGTTTGTATATGGGTTCCATATGCCGTTCTTTTTTATACTGTCAGGATTTATGTACAAAGATCGTCCGATGACAGTTTTTTTGAAGAAGCTTGTTAAAGGCTACATTATTCCGTATTTTGCGTATTGTTTTGCTAACAGTCTGCTTAGGATCCCTTATATGTTAGTAGGGCCTTATTCGTTTTCCGGCGTAATGAACAGCCTGGAGGCATACTGGATAGGTTCCCTTAAAGGATCATGGCGGCAAATGCCCAATTGTATGCCGCTGTGGTTTCTCCCGACCCTTGCCGTGTCTCTTTTTATCTTTAAGATGATCCAATACATCCGGTCCTCATATATCAGATACATGATCTATATCTGTCTCGCAATAACAGGGTACTATTGGAACTTTATATGCGACCGGATAGGGATAGACCGGGAGTGGCCCTTTGGATTTCATGCCATACCAACGGCCGTTTCTTTTATCGCAACAGGATACGTCCTGATAAAGTTCATCATGGCAAAAGCGGATCATCGGGCTCATAGCGGATTTATGATCATTATTCCGGCACTTGCCGCAGGAACGGTATCCATTATACTGAATCATCTGTATTTTTCTAATGTCGATGTATATTTCAACAAATATGGAAATATTGTATTGATGTATCTTGGAGCCGTATGCATGAGCCTTGCTTTATTGACTATATGCAGATCTGTTGAGCCGCATATAAGTCGTTCCAATACCATAGCTGTGATCGGAGCATACTCCACGTTTTTCTTTGCTTTTGATTTTTGGGGGAGAAGTATTGTCACGTCTCTCCCCAAGATGTTACCCGGCATCCAATTTGAATGGATGATATCTTATATAGCGAAGCTTGCTCTCGTTGGAACGTTCTTTGTTATCTGGCATTTGATAAAGACCGGGTTTGCAGATATTGCAGCCCGGCTAAAACCGTCAGAACAGCATAACTTATAGTCCGATAAGGATAGTATCCCCATTTTACTTCAAAAATATGTCACAGTGCTTACCATATGTATCAAAGTGTGGTAAAATAAATGAACTATTTCTTTGTAGGATTACACTAGAACAGAAGGTGGTGTCAAAATGGGTCTGGTAAAAACAAATGACAAATGCTTGGGATGTAACCGCTGCATCAGCGCCTGTCCCAGCAGGGGAGCCAATGTGGCCATTGAGAGGGACAGGAGAAACATCATAGAGGTCGATCCAAAGAAGTGTATAGCCTGCGGTGCCTGTATAGATGCCTGCCATCACGGTGCCCGTGAGTATGTGGATGATGTTGACAGGTTCTTTGAGGATCTTCGGAAGGGTACCAGGATATCTGTCCTGATCGCACCTGCATTTCTGGCCAATTATCCCAATGAGTATGAAAAATATCTGGGCATGCTCAAGAAGCTTGGTGTCAACCGCTTTATCAGCATCTCTTTCGGTGCGGATATAACGACCTGGGGATATATCAAGTACATTACCGAGAGGAAGTACTACGGCAGCATATCCCAGCCCTGTCCCGCAGTTGTCGGTTACATAGAGAGGCATCTGCCCGAGCTTCTGCCCAAGCTCATGCCGGTACAGAGCCCCATGATGTGCGGTGCCATTTATGTCAAGAAGTACATGAAGGTCACGGACAAGCTGGCCTTTATCAGCCCCTGCATAGCCAAGAAGAACGAGATAGACGATCCCAACAACAAGGGCATTGTCTCATACAACCTTACCTTTTCACATCTGGTTAAATACCTTAAGGAGCATCCGGTAAGCGGGTATACTCCCTTCAAGGATGAGATAGAATACGGTCTCGGATCCATATATCCCATGCCCGGCGGCCTTAAAGAGAACGTATACTGGCTGCTCGGAGAAGACGCCCTTGTCCGCCAGATGGAGGGCGAGCATCACATGTATGAATACCTGGAGAGGAACAAGGACAAGATCAAGAGTACCAGATTCCCCTACCTCTTCATAGATGCTCTTAACTGCACCAACGGATGTCTGTACGGACCCGGTGTTGATGCCAGAAAGACGCTTGATGAGAGCACCTTCATGAACATTCAGAGGATCAAGGCCAAGTCCAAGACAGATTCGGGCAAGAATGCATGGTCAAGGAAGCTTACCCCGGAAAAGAGACTGGCTGAGCTCAACAAGCAGTTCGCTTCTTTAAATCTTGACGACTTTGTCAGAAAGTATACGGACCGCAGCAGCGAATGCGCATACAGGCAGCCTTCGGAAGCAGAGATCTCCAAAGTCTTTGCGACCATGAAAAAGGATACCGAAGAGAAGAGAACCATCAACTGCGGATGCTGCGGATACAGCACATGCCGCGACATGGCCATCGCCATAGCCAATGGCATCAACCATTTGCATAACTGTGTTCACTATATGAGTGACCGGGCATACGAGGAAAAGGACAAGGCAGTGGCCCTTGCCGATGAGGTCCAGCAGGCAAAGAGTGAGATGCGGGGCAAGAAGGATTCCCTGGCTGTATCAATCAACGAGAACTTCGACAATCTGACGGAGAGTATAGGGCAGATCGAAGAGACCAGTGCCGATAACGCCAAGCAGACTGCCGGTATCTATGATGCCATGACAGAGGTAGACGATTTTGCCAACAATTTAAAGAACGTCCTTTCAACCATAGAGGGATACTTGGAGAAGCTTGAAGCAAACAATGCCGACGTTATAGCCATATCTTCACAGACCAACCTGCTCGCTCTTAATGCCAGCATCGAGGCAGCCCGTGCGGGAGAGGCAGGTAAGGGATTTGCGGTCGTTGCGGACCAGATCAAGAATCTGGCCGAGAATTCCAAGACCACTGCAGACGACAGTAATAAGAACAACAAAGATATCAAAGAGACCATCGATAAGCTGATCGTTGAAACAGAGAAACTGTCAGGAATAGTCGATGAGGTCAACCAGCGAGCCGAGAACCTGGTTGCCTCGGCAGAGGAGACTACGGCTTCGATAGGAACCATGAGATCGGTTTCCGACAACGTCAAGGTATCGCTGTCAGAGATACTCGAAAGCGATTAAGACCTGTAGTGCATGATCTTTACGCGAAAAGAGCCATCCTTACGGACGGCTCTTTTCGGACGCAGGAAGAGAGGAAGAGAGCAGAAGATGACAGATATCATACTGGTGGCGGTTTGTGTGCTGCTGGTCTGGCTTCTTAACAGATCATATAAAAAGGACCCATTCGCATACGTTAACATCATCCTGGTCAGTGCCATCCTCATGACGGTTGCCATCATTATGGGAAGGGGCGTGCTCGCCGGGACTGTTGGAGACGCTACCTCCCGGCCGGTGCTTGATGCGGTGGATTTTGTCTGGGGCTTTTCAAGGGTCCTCTTTATACCCATCTGCTTTCTCATGCTCTTTGTGTGCATCAGCAACGTGGTCCTTCTTAAGAAGGAGGGATTCAGGAAGAACAACTTCCTGGGCCTTATATTTACCCTGACCTACCTGCTGGTCATAAACACAGCCTGGAGACCTCTTAATCAGATACCGCAGATAGAGAACGCATTGTTTGTTTTTCTCAGGATGCTCCTGTGTTATACTGAATGTACGGTCCTTGCCATATGCATCATGGGCTACGAGGTTCTGAAGTCAGAGCCGGCCTATGACAGGGACTTTGCCATAATACTGGGATGCTCCATCAGCAGGAAGGGAAAGATAAGACCCCTTCTGAAGGCAAGGGTCAACAGGGCCATAAGGTTTGCCTGGGATCAGGAGATACATACGGGCAAGCCGGTCAGATACATTCCCTCCGGCGGACAGGGCAGTGACGAGCCCTTAAGCGAGGGTTCGGCCATGGAGCTTTACCTTTTAAGCCACAGCGCCGAGGATTACGAGGTGTTTCCCGAGAAAAAGTCAAGGAATACCATGGAAAACCTCCTTTTTTCAAAGGAGATCATGGACAGGGAAAAAGAAGAGGCAAAGGTTACGGTGGTCACCACGAATTATCACGTTTTAAGGAGCGGTATGCTTGCAAGGCGCGCCGGTCTTAAGGATGCGACCCTTACGGGCAGCGGCACAAAGTGGTATTTCTGGCCCAATGCTTTCCTGCGGGAGATGGTGGCCATATTTGTAATGTTCTATAAGGTCCATATCGGAGCAGCGGCGGTATGTGCCATAGCGGCAGCGGCTGCCGTATATGTGAGGGTGAGATGACAGGAAGATATAAGGGAATAGAAAAATGGGCAGCAGCTGTACTGTTCGCGGCAGCCTGTGGCTTGATCTTTACGGGTTGTGACGGGGAGGATGCAGAAAAAGAAGCACAGGGCCCTGTTGCAGTGGAAAATCCCAAGCCGGCTTTGGATATCCCCGTGATCATAGATATAGATGAGGACGGTGCCGGTACCGGAAAAGAAGATAAGGCGATCACAGTTGAAGTAAGCGGGGAAGAAACCGAAGGAGAAGATACTTCGGGAAATACCCCAAAAGAAGCCGGAGATGATAATGAGACCGGCGGGAAAGAAGCCGGGGATGAAGGCTCAAACGAAGCCGAAGATGAAGGTTCGGACGAGACCGGGGATGAAGATCCGAGCGAAGCCGAAGAAGCAGAAGACGGGACCGGTAAGGATGGCGACGCAGAAGGTGAGGAAGCCACTGATGATACAGCTCCTGAAGAGGCAGCCGGTCCGGAGGTCGTACCCGGAAGCGTTGAGAGCGTTTCCTTAAACCCAGGCTGGACATATGCCGATTATTCCGCCATCAATTCCGGAGCCGCAAAGCTCTACCGGGCAGCCGGAGGCCGAAAGGGCGTTGTCATCGCCGTAAATGCGGGACACGGGACACGAGGCGGCGGATCGGTCAAGACATACTGCCATCCCGACATGTCGCCAAAGGTCACGGGAGGCTCTACGGGAGCGGGCGCCGTCAAGGCAACTGCCATATCTGGCGGAATGTCTTTTGCGGACGGGACGAGCGAGGCATCCGTTACATTAAGGGAAGCACAGCTGTTAAGAGACAGGCTCCTGGCAAAGGGATATGATGTCCTCATGCTTAGGGATGATGCCGATGTCCAGCTTGACAATATTGCCAGGACAATCATAGCCAACAACACGGCCGCCTGCCATATAGCTCTCCACTGGGACGGTGACGGCCTGTCTTATGACAAGGGTTGCTTTTACATATCGACGCCCGACGGGATCAAGGGCATGGAGCCCGTGGCATCGCACTGGCAGCAGCACGAGGCCCTGGGTAAGGCCCTGATATCAGGCCTTGCCTCAAAGGGATGCAAGATATACGGGGGCGGGTCCATGAACATAGACCTGACGCAGACCTCATACAGTACCATACCCTCTGTGGATATAGAACTGGGAAATGCAGCCTCGGCACATGATGATGCTACCCTGGCACAGCTTGCGGACGGCCTTGCAGCCGGGATCGCAGGCATGTTCTGAATAAGAAGGATATAAGTAAAGCATAAATAATCAAAAGGATTGGAGGAACTATCATGCAGAACTGGAAAAATCATATCTTCGGATTAAAGGACGTGGTCATCTTTTCGCTCTTTTTCCTGCTCATCGGACTGCTTGCCGGCTTTTTCCTGGCACCAATCAAAAAGGGACTGATCATAGGGTCCAATAACGGGAACAAGTATATCTCCAAGGAAGAATCCGACAAGGACTTCCACGAAGATCTTGAGATGGAGATGAACGAGCTCAGGTAAGATACCGCGCCTGCATTCGAGCTTGTGTCGGGACATATGGCACAGGCCATACCGGATACCTACGGACTTATGTTCAGGAGGAGAAGGAGAAAATATGACATATCAGGAAATGATCGAAGAAGCAAGAAGATCCATGCAGCCCCACTGCCTGGCCTGTCAGCCCTGCAACGGCAAGGCCTGCTCCAACCGGATACCGGGCCCCGGATCCAAGGGCACGGGTGATCTTGCAGGCAGGAATTATGAAGCGTGGTCTCATATCCGTGTGGATCTTGATACCATACATGAGCTCTTTGAACCGGACACATCGTTTGATTTTTTCGGTCAAAAGCTGAAGTATCCGGTACTTGCCGGACCTGTGGGAGCCGTGAAGCTCCACTACGGGGATAAGTATGATGATGTGGGCTACAATGACATACTGGTCAGGGCCTGCCTTGATGCAGGGATAGCCGCCTTCACGGGTGACGGTATGGATCCCAAGGTCATGGAGGCCGCCTGCGCCGCCATAGCAAAGGCAGGGGGCAGGGGTGTTCCTACGGTAAAGCCCTGGGACAGCGAGACCCTTAAGGACAAGTTCGCCCTTGTTGAAGGGTCGGGATGCAGGGTGGTCGCCATGGATATAGATGCGGCCGGCCTTCCTTTTCTTCAGAAGTCTCCCAGACCTGCGGGAGCAAAGTCGGTCGAGGAGCTGTCTGATATCATAAAAATGGCAGATAAGCCTTTCATAGTAAAGGGTATCATGACCGTATCCGGAGCCATGAAGGCAAAGGAGGCGGGAGCCGCCGGTATAGTGGTCAGCAATCACGGGGGCCGGGTCCTTGACGGATGCCCGGCTACGGCAGAGGTGCTCGCTGATATAGCAGCGGCCGTCGGTAATGACATGATGGTCCTGGTCGACGGCGGCATAAGGACCGGTCTTGACGTCTTTCGGGCACTTGCCCTGGGCGCGGATGCGGTCATCATAGCAAGGCCGTATGTTACGGCAGTCTACGGGGGAGCAGATGAAGGAGTGAAGCTCTATACCGAAAAGATCGGCGCCGAGCTTATCGACACCATGAAGATGTGCGGCGCGGCAACTCTTAAGGAGATAAACGGGGACAAGATCCGCCGGATGTAAGGACATATCATGGATAAAGACATGAGAGCTTACGAATATGCAAAAAAACTCTGCGAGGAGGCCTGCGAGGAGGAAGGTACCCTTGAGGTCTTCTGGCAGAGGATAAGCGCATATCCCGAGATAATGAAGGAATTCGAATACTACATGGATCACAGGGATTTTCTCTGTGATCTTAAGGTCGGCGGCATAACGGTCGCCGATATACTAGTGTGGCAGATAGACCGCTTCAAGGCGGCTCTTGATGAGGGCAAGTTTGCCCTCAAATACAACGGCGCCCACATGGTCCTGGGCGCTTTCTATACCATGGCTGACGTATGTGATGAGCCGGAAAAGTATCTGAACCGGTTCAGGTCCGAGACAGGTTCCGATTATGAAGGAAAGAGCGCCTGTGTGGACAAGTAAAGCATTTTTTCTGAAATATTCTGAAAATTCCCCTTGATAAGAAAAAAATTTTATAGTATATTACAGCATTGTAATATGAAAGAACAGGGAGGCATGTGCAGATGGCAAAGTATCTTGTCATTGTGGAATCACCCGCAAAGGTTAAGACTATCAAAAAATTCCTGGGTTCAAATTATGAAGTCATGGCATCCATGGGACACGTCCGTGACCTGCCCAAGAGCCAGATAGGCGTGAGCCCCGACAATGATTTTGACCCCAAATACATAACCATAAGAGGAAAAGGCGATCTTATAGCAGCCCTTAGGCGGGAAGCCAAAAAGGCCGAGAAGATATATCTTGCAACCGACCCGGACCGCGAAGGTGAGGCCATCAGCTGGCATCTGACATATGCCTTAAAGCTCGAGGGCAAGAAGGTCTACAGGATAACCTTCAACGAGATCACGAAAAATGCGGTAAGGGAATCGTTAAAGCACCCGCGCGAGATAGACATGAGTCTTGTGGATGCCCAGCAGGCAAGGCGTGT
>JAILLI010000097.1 GCA_024693225.1 Lachnospiraceae bacterium | reverse complement strand
AGTTATTAAATGGCGACATGTCGAAAATAAAAAGCTTCGGCGTCAGCCGAAGGTTTCCTTTTTGAAAAGCCCGGAAGGAAACCTGTTTCCTCCGGGCTTATGTTTCATTTATTTCGGGACATTTTCAAAAACGGTTGACATGGGTGATTTTATATACAGCCACCCCGTTGCACTCTCCCGTGAGTTTCCGGATGAACTCGTCCATCTGCCTGTCCGTCCTGTCAAAAAGTGCCACAGCCCATGTTGTCCTGGTATAGAGGATACTTATGTCATCATGTCCTATATCCCTCTTCAAAGCCTCCCGGAGCTTTTTCTTTGCCGTCTCATCTTCAGTATCGACAAAGAAGATCCGGTAATCTTTTCCCTTGTTCTCCATCAGCTTTATGATATAGCACAGCATCCTCACATGAGAGGCGTGGTTGATCTTGACCCCGTCTTTTATATCCTGCTGCAGCCGATGCTCGAGAATGGCCGATGTTCTTATCTCTCCGTTCTCATTCAGGGCCAGGCCGTCAACCGTAGCCGCTGTAAGTTCTCCTTTATCAAGAAGCTCCAGGAACATCTTTGTAAGCTTGGGATCGAACTGGGTCCCCGAACACCTGACCATCTCATTTCTTACTTCTTCATCCGTAAGCCTGGGGCGGTAGACCCTGTTACTGGTCATGGCATCAAAGCTGTCGGCGATGGTCAGTATCCTGGCTATAAGGGGGATCTTATCTCCTGCCAGTCCGTCGGGATAGCCCGTGCCGTCATATCTTTCATGATGGCTGCGGATACCCTCGAGAAGCCCCGGTACTATATCTCCCATTGAGCTCATGATCTCGTATCCGATGACCGGATGCTTCTTCATGAGCGAAAACTCCTCATCAGTCAGCTTTCCTGCCTTGTTGAGCACACTGTCGGCCACACCTATCTTTCCTATATCGTGGACCAGGCCTATATAGTGGATCCTGAGGATATCCTCCTCACCCAGCCCGTACTCATCCGCCATCCTTCTCGCAAGCCTTACCGCATAAAATCCCACACGTTCACTGTGGTTGCCGGTATACTCATCCTTGGCATCGATGGAACTTGCTATGGTCTCTATGGTACTGAAGGTCATGGCCTCCTGCCTTCTCTCCCTTATCCTGTATTCCTCGGCTTCATCCCTGACCGTCTGTATTATGGTTGCGATCATAAGGGCCAGGAGACCCACGCACATGAAGGAGCCGAAAAGTATGTACTTGGATACGTAATATTTTACAAGTTCTCCGAGTGAAAAGAAAAGAAATACCCCCATTCCTATGGCGGTCACCCTGTATCTGGCCACTCTTTTCTTTAGGATGTCTGTTATGACGCACGAAGCCGGCACCACGATACACATGATCGTCCAGAAATGCGACAGAAAGAGCGTATTATGGAACTCGATGACCCCTGTGGCGTTCAGGATCATGTTTATGATCACCTGTATGAACGTCAACGTTTCAACTATGAGGTATCTCTTGTGATATTCCCTGTGCTGGACATCATCGAAGAAGATGCAGGCGAATATGCCTATCACTTCATTGGTAAAATAGGAAAAATAGAAAGACAGGGACGGTCTTGCAAATATCAGCTGCCGGAGCACGGATTCGGAAAACAGCCACATGGTCACGTTCAGCATCAGAAATCCCAGAGAACGAAGCGCTCCAACCTTGTGCCTCTTCCCCAGAAGGAAAGTCAGTATCAGTATCAGTACGGCCAGAAGGAATACCAGGACTGCGATCAGATTGACGGCCATTCCGTCCTTTATGACCTTGTACCACACATTGTTTCCATTGCTTATGGAGACAACATTGACTATGCCCTTGCTCTTGACCGTAAGATCGATCCTGATCTTTGCGCCGGCATCCTTTTCGCCGAGTTCTGTAACGACCCAGGCGCTCGGCAGATAATACATCCTGTTCTTTAAAGATGCCGAGGAGTAATCCACCCTGAGCTCATCGTTGATATAGATCCGTATATCTTCCATCGACGCTCTCATCATGAGGCTCATACCGTCATGAATATCTTCCGGAAGAGTGTTTATGATGGTAAGATCCTTGCCCTCCTTGACATTGACTGATATGGGAAGCCGGACTCTTACCGTCAGACCGTTGACAAGCAGTGTCCAGTTATCAACAAATGTGGTTTCCTCAAAGGAACCCATGGGGGCTTCACCCTCGGTATTCCTGTCAACAAGGGCAATGCCCATCAGGATGATAGATACGGCAAGTATCAAAAGGACACCCGCTTTCAGGGCATCCTCCAGTATCCTCAATTTCTTTTCGCTTGACAGTTTATCCATCATCACATACCGGGCACAAAATGCTTATACTTGAGATTGTACCCTTGTACGTGATTTTAGTCAATTAAAGCGTTCCCTTTTCACCACTTTTCATCTATTCCTCCGTGATCATGTTCACGACCTCGAGCGTTCTTATCCTCCGGCCCAGATACGCAGCAGTTGCCATTGCAATGCCGCAGATAAGTACGACAGTAAGAAGATATGACAGCGGATACACTTCAAACAGGGCTTTTCTGAAGCCGAAGATGGTAAATGCCGATTTCATAAGATCGGCTCCGAGAGTGGGTGAGAGCGCAAGTCCGATGACAACTCCCATGGATATGGCAGGCATATTGGAAAGCATGGTCTCGCGTATGAGTTGTCCCGAAGTAAACCCGAGTGCCTTACGCACTCCTATGTTCCTCCACTCGCGGGTTATCTGGGCACGTACGATAAGTGATACCACAAAAGCAACGATCACAACGGTTATGACAGCTATAAAGACAGCAATGAGCTTCATGCCCCCGGAGATCATCCCAAGTGTTCCGGCAGTAGCTTCCTTGTAATCAGTTACCTCCACGTCCGGATAGGTATCCTCAAATTCCTCCTTGAACTGCCGGAAGGTACAGCCCTTTTTCAGCATTATCCACAGGCCGTATTCCGTGGCGGGAGCGGCTACCCTCTCGTAACCTCCGATCGTCATATAGGCCATCATTCCCATGTTATTGAGGGTCTGACACATTCCGCACACCCGGTATGTCTCCTCCCTGCCAAAGTTTTTGACCGTAACGCTGTCTCCCATACCTGCCCCCAGACTGTCGGCTGCCGCACTGGCAAGCATTATCTCGTTTTCGTTTTCGGGCCAGTGGCCTTCAAGAACACATCCACCCTTTATGGCCGACGTATCCGTAAAGGCCCTTGTCGTGATGGAAGCAAGGCGCCTTCCCGTTGAATAGTTAAAAGCGTACCAGACGTCACCGTACACGGCATCCACAGTACTCATGGCGGCGACATTGTTCATCATGGTCTCATTCCCGTCCACAGTAGCATCGCACTCAAAGATGCCGGACAGCTGGAGCAGGCTCTCATCACTCCTTGCATAAGAATCCACTATCCCGAATCCGATCACCATGGAAACCGACAGTATGGCCATGATAAAAATGATACCCAGCCTGCTGCGAAACTTTCCGAACGTATCCTTAAGAGCCATGGTCAGCGGTATTGGCAGTGGTGTATGCTCAAATGAAAAGCAGTTCCTGACCCTGCCCTGTCCCGCACATATCCCGTGCAGAGCCGAAAGCACCGGGGTCTTTGAATACTCACGTCCTATAAAGAGGGTAAGGATCGTTATAATGACAAAGAATACAGCAAGTACCCCCAGACCTATACCAAAGCTTATACCCTGATTCCACGAAAGCCCCAGAGTTATGAGTATCACTATGCCGGCAGGCTTTAAGAGCAGAGCCCCTGCTGCTATCCCGGCAAGACACCCCAGTCCC
Source organism: Lachnospiraceae bacterium (assembly GCA_024693225.1). Taxonomy (GTDB): domain Bacteria; phylum Bacillota; class Clostridia; order Lachnospirales; family Lachnospiraceae; genus UBA2868. The sequence goes on along the minus strand of JAILLI010000097.1, from coordinate 7,034 downwards.
GATACCATGAGAAGCTGGAAGAGGAGGATCAGAACAAGCTCTTTTACCGTATAACCACCGGCTTCCATGATAGCCGTATTCTTCAGATTGAGCATGATAAAGTTTTTGACTGAAAAATGTATTATTACAAGGGCTATCGCAAAGATTATGACCGCAAAGACCAGGATGATGGCTATAAAAATGAAGGGCAGTATAAGCGATGCCGTCTTCATTAGATCCGCAGGCAGAAAATTCATCGACGAAAGGCCGTATCCCGGATGCTTCCTGCAGTAGGCGCTGTACCAGTCGTTGAACTCGTTGAAAAGATCGTCGGCATAGTCATTCTCCTCTTTGTCACTGCTTTTTGCCGACCTTGAGATACAGGTCTTTACCAGCTTGCAGGGTTCTGCCTTCTGCGGGTTCTCGAACCCGATCCCGTTATAAAGCTTCTCCGACACATATATCAGATAGGTCCCCAGGTTCATTGGGGAGCAGTATATATTATCCTCGTTGTATGCGGCGACTTTCAGGGGATATATGTTATCCCCGATCTTAAGCTCCATTGTGTCCCCTATCGGGTAACTTCCCGACAGCGAAACGGGGATCACGGCCATATTCCCGTGCAGTCTTCCTGTAGCGCACGAGATCTTCTGCAGCCGTCTCTCATCTTCATATGAAGCTATGGCAAAAGAATACTCGGTCCAGTTCTTTTCTCCCTTACGCCTGTACTTGGCATTTGCTCTCAGATACTTTGTCGCTTCGTATCCGGTAAGGTCCCTGTTTCCCTTTATGATCTCGGCAAGTTTTCCCACGGCCGCTTCATCATCTGATATCATAACGAGCAGGTCGGCGGCATTGATCTTTTCCATGGCCGTATCTATAACGTCTCCGGTCTTTATCAGAAAAGTGGCACTGACATATATCAGTGCCGCGGCTATGAACGAAAGGATGAAGAAGGTTGCCATGTCGCTCTTCTGCCTTCTTATATTGCTCTTTGCGATGAAATAATACCGGTACATCTTACCACCCCATATCCTGAAGAAAAGCCTTCAGTTTATTGTGACGCTCCCTTGCCGTCTCCAGCTCGGGATTGGTCTCGTCCTTGTAATTTCCCGCATAGGGTCCCAGCTCAACCTCATCGGAGATGACCCCGTCGGAAAGATATATTATGCGGTTCCCCCGTTCTGCAGCCGCCACAGTATGGGTGACCATGACTATGGACTGGCCCCCGGCATTGAGGTCTGACATTATATTCAGAACATTTTCCGTGTTCTGCGAGTTCAGGGCCCCTGTAGGTTCATCCGCAAAGAGTACCTCCGGACTGTTTATCACACCCCGTACGACAGCCACACGCTGCTGCATGCCTCCCGACATCTGGGTCGGAAACTTGCCACAGTCTTCATCCCCGATCTCGACCCTCTTTAAAAGATCCCTGGCTTTTTGTGCCAGTTCCCTCCGGTTGCTGTGACCCAGAAGCCCCACTACCATGATATTGTCAAGGGCACTCATGTTATCGTTCAGGTAATTCTGCTGAAAAACGAAGCCGACATGGTCTCTCCTGAAAAGTGCAAGGGCATCATTGTTGTAACCGGTTATCCGCTCTTCTTCGCCCTCTTTTGTCCTGTAGGCGATAAGCCCCATGCTGGGCCTGTCCATACCCGAAAGAGCATACAGGAGGGTGCTCTTCCCTGATCCCGAATTCCCCATGATAACGGTAAAATCGCCCCTGTAGATGTTCATGTCAATATTCTTCAATACCTGCTGGCTGACATTTCCCGTGGAAAATGACTTGCACAGTTCCTGTGTGTATATGATGGTTTCTTTTTTCCCTTTATTGTCCATCACTTCACCTTGACCTTCTGACCGTCCGCAAGCTCGTTCATCTCATCCCAGCCTACCGTCTCACCGGCCGACAGTCCTTCGCGTATTTCAGCCATATCATCATTTCTGACCCCGATCACGACCTTTCTTCTGACCGCCCTGTTATCCTCTATCACATACACGTGATCATCCTCTTCGTCCGAATATATTGCATCCACCGGGACAAGGAGCGCGTATGCCAGCATGGCCGTCCTGACCTTGGCCTTTGCCTCTATACCCAGTATTATCTGTTCATCGGGCTCATTTATCTTAAGCTCTACCCTTACCCCCGGACTTTCACCATCGTCGCTGGTCTTTTTTTCTATCCTCGACACAGTACATTCATAGTCCTTATTCTTGATATGGGCACTGGCGGTCTGGCCTTCTTCTATGCTGATGATGTCATATTTGTTCACGTAACATACGACCGCCGCCTCATCCATGGATTCTATGCGGATAAGCTCAGCACCCTCTGACACCCTGCATCCTTCTGTAACGTATATATGTGTTACCACACCTGAGATTTCGGCTCTTATTCCCTCCGATGCCGTCGCAAGATCCTCAAGACAGGTCCCGCTTTCTATATCAGAAGCAGCCTTTTCGGCTTCGAGCCTGTTCTTTTCACCTTCAGTCTGCAGCGACAGCTGTGTCTGGGCCTTCTGGCTCTCCATGACCGACTTCTTTTCCTTATAGGTCGCCATAAGATAGTCAAGGAACTGAAGTTCCTCCTGCTTTTTCACTATCTCGGAATCATACTGCTGATCATGTGCATTTTGGGCGATCTGGCTTTCTATGCACTCCCTGGCACGCGCCACTTCATCCGGATCGTCATCCTCATCGGGAACACAGCCTGCAAGATCGGCCTGGAGCTGCGCACCCCTGGCACTCAGCTCGCTCTTTCTGTCATTTAAGGCCTGCCTGGTCATTAAGATCACGGCTTCCGTTGTCTGTATCTGCGCCTCAAGTTCGGGAAGCGAGTTCTTTGCCTCGCCGTAGAGGCCCGCTACTCTTCCCCCGTACTGCTTTTTCCCGTCATATCCGCCCTGTTCCGCTTCAGCATCAAGCTCGGTAAGGGTCTGCTTACGTGTCAGCTCCTTGGTATCATAAGAAATAAGAAGATCTCCCTTTTTAACAAGATCTCCTTCTCTGACATGAACAGTGCATATCCTGCCGTCTATCCTCGAATATGAGGTCACATCCCTGAGGCTCTCAACCTTGCCGTTGAGCTCAAGTTCACAGTCCAGCCGCCCCGTCGATGCCCTTGCGGTCTCTATGGCTGTTCCCGCCGAAACGCTCACCGATACCAGGCCGACGGCAGCCGCAAGTACGACACATGTTCCCATAATGATCTTTTTGTGCTTCATCTCCTGCTCCAATCTGTAAATCACTACCCGACGCAGGAAACTATACCTTTAAAATATTAATGGAACTACTTGAATTGAATTAAAAGAAGATTAAAAACGAATTAAAGACATTTATGGGGGTGTCATGACGGCACCCCCGGTTTACACATAATCTTTCTTTTCCTAGTCAAGTATGCTGTAGAAACTGTCGATGTTCTCCTCGGGGAGCGGCACCGGATCCCAGCCGTAGTCCTGAAATGCCTTGATGTTAAGGTTGTTTGCTGCTGCGTAGTTGGCTATGATCTGTGCTCTGGTCTCCTCGCGGAGCTTTTCATCTTCGCCTTCCTTTGTAAACTTATCATAATACTTTCCGAAGATCTTCTTTGCACTGTCCGTATAACCCGATCCATCCTCGACAATATCTGCGGATACGACCTCATATCCCGCATCTGTAGTCTTGACATGTATGCAGCCCGGATAGGAACCTCCGGAAGTATTTTCGAGGATATCACCGTTCAGATCATAATTGAATATCCAGAAATTGCCATACACACGGATATCGGATCTGTCGGATTCATCCTCCGCTATGATGACAGGGCAGGGAATGCATACCTGTGACTTGTCATAATACTGGCCGAACTCATCTATCATATACTGATACAATACGCTGTAGAACAGTTCCGGGCCCGGATACTCATATGCGGGAAGGGCCTCGCCTGTCGTCGCCCCATCCTGTCCTACCGGCTGGAATTCTATTATCGTTGCATCTCCGTTTTCTACTAAGAGCTGGTCAAAATTACTCTCGGCGGTAGCCTGGTCATAATCCTCAAACTGACTGTTGCAGGTCTTGTAATAATATATCCCGTTTCCGTTCCCGTCATATTTGATATATGCTTCTTCGACTTCGATAAATGAACCTTCGTCTATAAGATACTTGGTCATGAAGTGGTTTCCGCCGACATAGAGGTACTTGTCCTTTATTGCCAGAGGATATGCCGTTCCGCCTGCACAGACGCTTGCAAGATACGTCGGAACACCATCCTTATAACAGAATATCTGAGCATCTATAGCAGCGTGTTTTCCCTCTTCCCATTCATATGTTCCGCTTGCTACCATGAGCACATCAGTATCCCAGATCGATGCATTGGCATATCCCGTACCGTCCGGAAGCTTGTCAACGATCTGTGTGAATGTATCACATCCCGAAATATCAATGGTATCTGTCTGATCCGGTGCCTCATATACATCAGAGACATTAAATGATGCCGGATCATATGAACCCTCGCTGTCTTCCGTCTCCGCATTTTCTTCTGTCTTCGCACTTTCTTCTGCGGCTGCGGGTGCTTCCTGTGCTTCTTCCGTTCCGGACTGCCCGTTTGTGTTTATCGTGACAGTACTGCTGCAGCCCGCCAGAACAGATGCCACCGTCAATCCCGTTATAATATTTACGATCAGTTTCATTCTCATACTCTTTCCTCCTTTTTATCCTGATAACCTGCCGGATATGTTACGATTTATCATCACCGATCCGGCTTTATACAATGCTGTGATCCATGTGGTAATTATATCAGAAGATAAGTCACAAAACCATCACTGTAAGAAACAAGAACATATCATGGCACGACAAGCACGTATTATTTCAGAAACCGGCATATATCATATCATCCAGCGCGGTGCTGACAGGAGGCTTCTCTTTTCCGATGAGTATGACTACATGAAATTTCTCAGCATCCTCCCTGGATTCCCGAAACAACACATAACTATGGATCTGGGATTACTGCTTTCATACCTGGCCGAAATATTCCCCGATAATCTTGAACAATTCCGGCAAATACAGGATACTGCTGACTGTAACGATAATGGATATGATACCGAGAGGACCGTATTTCTTGCTCTTTCCGCTCTTTACTCTTTTGATCCATATGATATCCAGGATGATCGGAAGGCCGATGATCCAGAATGCATAAGCGGCCAAAATAAAGATAACTATTCCTTTTAAAAGCACCCTTACTTGTTATTCCTTTCAGGTCTGATACTGTAATATAATACTCTTACTTTTCCGTTCTCACGTTAAATCCATATCCCAGGAAGCCGCCTATTATGCCGCCGATGATATGTGAAAGATTGGATATGTTATCCCTTACAAATACCCCTTCAAGTATCTGCTGCCCAATGAAGAACACAGCCACAAGGATAAATGTAAGAGGTATCTCTCCCTGCTTAAAGCTCGTAAACGAAGACAGCAGAATGAATGCAAACACAACTCCGCTGGCTCCGCAGAGCATCACATTTGGAAATAGTATATAGTTTACGAGACTCGTAGCAACCGCCGTGACAGCAACAACACCGGCAAGTGTTTTGGAACCGTACTTTTCTTCAAGCATGGGCCCGAGCAGGAGCAGATAGCTCATATTCCCGACAAAATGCGCCCAGTCCGCATGCCCGAATATATGTGTAAATGCCCTTATCCATGTCATCGGCGACCACAGTGCTGAGCGATAGGTTGTAAACAGTACTCTCGAAGTGATATCACCGGTAAGATACCCCAGAAGAGTTGCCACAAAGCTTATTCCAACTATTCCAAGTACCACAGGGGCGTTGAATGTTATTTTAGATTTTCTGATCTTCATCTTCCAAATCCAGTCTGTTTCAGTTTACATTTCATATCCGGAGTCAAGCACTTCTATCCAACTATGAACCTCTTTATTCCAAAGCAGGTGCTTCGGGGACAATTTCGGATCTTTTACCTTTTCATCTAATCCCTGCTTTAGAATACTCTTGAGTATGTTAAAAGCCTCCGCATAAGATTCCCGTCTTAAATCCTTTCCCTGTTAATTAATCTCATTAACTCCCGATAGGCAGCGTCTTCGTCATCTTTTCCGTTCAGACTGTAAAAACCGAGTTTTTCATTCGAACCTGCGAATGGATATATAGTAAAGTATATACCCAAAACATCTTTTTGACTTAAATCGGCACCGGGCTGATACTCGAACTCTTCTTTCACGATATCGTTACATTTCGCAAGAAACGGCGAAAGATATTTTGCACCATATTCATCCTGTAAATAGAGCTTTTTGGAAACGATCTCCGCATCAGGTGTCAGACTCATTTCACTGTTCATACACCCGGAAAGAATAGGTCTCATCTTTTCCAGATAATAATCTTCACGCCCTATATCATAATACTCCGATAAATGATATCCTGTAAGACTGCTTCCTCCTATAGTTGAGAAGGCATAAAATGTCAGATCCCTGCTTTTTGACCTGAAAACATAAACATATTCGATCCCGTTACGTGTTTCCCTCTCATAATGATCGATACACACCGACTCTTCCGGAACATTTTCCGCCACATATTCTTCCACTTCCTTTTGTGTGTGAGGATGATTATAACATCCCGAAAGGGCAGGAACAGTTAACACGAACATGGTGATCAGGATTCTTTTGAATCTGTTTTTCATATACTCAATACCTTTAACCCGGTATATTGCTTTTTATTGCAACTTAAGTCTTGGCATGTAACGTATCTGCCGGTCTGACAGAGTGTATGGGATCTTCTCTTCTTCAAGGATTTTCAGGAACAGTTCCAATGGCTTCCTGTCTTTGTTTATTACCTGGAAACATATATTAAAGCAATCCTTCAGAGCATTCACCTCGAGCATAAGATCGCCATCCGTTATTGTGTAAACACCTTTGGCTATTTACCAACTCATGGTTGATATTTTTAAATTCCCGAGGTTTTTCTACCCCGATCTTTTAATGGCACTAGCCTGATGCCTCTACCTGATCTAATTCAGGATACATATATGCTTTGAATATCGAACTAAGGCCTTTGTTTTGTTTCAGCCTAATA
>JAILLI010000166.1 GCA_024693225.1 Lachnospiraceae bacterium | reverse complement strand
GATATATTTCTTTTACACCCCGACCCCTGTCAGTGGCAAAAGTACATTTTTCATGCCCGGATTTTAGTCGATATATTTCCTTTAGAAATGCCGATAAAGCCCGTAAATACACTATTTCTTCGTCAGCAAGCAGACAGTCTCCACATGCACTGTATGCGGGAACATATCAACACATCTGATCCTGCTGATCTCATAACCTTCTTCTCTTAAGTATTTCAGATCTCTTGCAAGCGTTGCGCTGTCGCAGCTGACATAGACGATCCGCTCGGGTGCTGCCGCTGCTATCACTTCAAGTGCCGCAGCATCCATCCCTTTTCTGGGAGGGTCCATGACTATGACATCGGCACTTATCTCATCTCTGTGTTTGGGAAGGTACTCCTCTGCAGCAGCACATATAAAATCTACATTTCCGATATGATTTGCTTCAGCGTTTTTCTTTGCATCCTCTATAGCTTCAGGTACGATCTCAAGTCCGTGGACCGTCTTAGCCCTGTCAGCCATGCATATAGCTATCGTCCCTATACCGCAGCATATGTCATATACTTCCTCGCTTCCTGAAAGGCCTGCGAACTCGATCGCCGTCGAATACAGTTTCCCGACCATGACCGGATTTACCTGATAGAAAGAAAGTGGCGATATCTTAAACTCTTTTCCCAGAAGAACATCCGTGATCGTATCCTTTCCCCACAGGACATGTATCTCATCACCCATGATCACGTTCGTTCTTTCATTATTGACCGATACACATACTGATGTCATTCCCGGGATCCTGCATAAGTTCTCAATAAGCTCATCCTGCCCTTTCAGACAGACATCGGTCCTCCCGTCCGCCATAGTACTTCCTTTATGTATGTCAGCCGGCTTCTCATGACAGATTACCAGGCATACCATTATCTGACCGGTTGCAAATGCTTTTCTTACAAGCACATGCCGTACTGTACCTGAACCTGTTGTTTCGTCATAGGGGCTGATCCCGTAACTTTGCATGTGATCCAGTATGATCCGGAGTATATGGCTGTTTTCTTCAGGTGATAACATACAATCGGCACAGGGGATTATGGCGTGAGTCCTTCCGGCGTAGAAACCGGCGACGATATTACCGTCACGATCATAACCTACCGGATACTGGGATTTGTTACGGTAACGCAGCGGTCTGTCCATGCCGATGATCGGCTCATATGCCTGTTCTATGACATCCTCCGGGATCCCGCCTATCCGCATCAGATTATTCCTGACCTTGTTTTCCTTGAAATGCAGCTGTGATGCATAGGACATGGCCTGTATCTGACATCCGCCACATCTGCTGTGGTTTTCACACGGCGGAACCACCCGGTCGGCGGAAGGCTTTATTATCTCTTCCACCCTTGCATAAGCATAGCTTTTTGTTACTTTCGTAAGTTTTGCCTTAACAAGATCACCGCAAACAGCGTCCTTAACAAAAAGGATATAGCCGTCGCTACGGCCTATACCCTCTCCGTTATTTCCGATATCTTCAATTGTCACAGTCAGGATCTGGTTTTTATGATACTCCATTCTCTTCCCCCGTAATGTATCTTTTCTTTCAGTCGGAGGTCTTGCGGATATTTGAATCCATCAGTCTGTTATAACCAAGCCACCCGTCATTGGGAGCGGAAGAAAAGATCTCCTTCATCGTTTCCATTTTCGCATCCGTATTATCGGCATAATGAAGTGCGACCGCTTCCATTATTGCCGGCTTCTTGGGCGATCCGTATTCATACTCCCCGTGATGTGCAAGTATACAGTGGGTGACTTCCGAATACAGCTTCTTCGGAAACCCTTCTATGGCATCCATCTTTTCCATCGCCATATGGGCACCCATCACTATATGGCCGAGCAGCTGGCCCTCATCCGTGTAATCGTTCTGCGGAAAATCCGAGAGTTCTTTTATCTTTCCTATGTCATGAAGTATGGCAACACTTATGAGCAGATCCCTGTGCAGCATGGGATAGGCCCGGGAAAAATAATCACATAGTCTGGTCACGGACAATGTGTGTTCGAGAAGGCCTCCGACAAAACCGTGATGTACGGCTTTGGCGGCGGAACTTCTTTTAAACTTTTCCGCAAAACCATCATCCTCAAAAAAAGCTTTCAAAAGATCCTTCAGGAATGTATTACTGACGCTGTCGATGAATCCCATAAGTTCCGTCCACATATCTTCAATATTGTTTTGTGATACCGGAAGGTAATCGGCCGGATCATATTCGCCTTCACTGCACTTTCTGACCCGTTTGATGTTCAGCTGACACGCTCCCTGATAACTGTTGACCACGGCATTTACACATACGTAATCATTGGCATCAAAATCATCTATGCCGGCCGAATTGGGGTCCCATATCATAGCATCAATACTTCCGGTCTTATCGGAAAGGACAACCTTTTCATACGGTTTGCCTGTTTTCGTTACATCTGATCTTTTGCTCCTGACGAGATAGATATCATTGATCCCCTCGCCTTCCCTGAGACTGTCTATATATTTCATTTCTGGTCCTCCAAAGTGATCTCATATGCCATTTCCATGTACTCATCCCTGCCGGGCCTCTGCAGTGTTACCGTTATGATCTCTCCCGGCTGATACTTCAGTATGGCCTGTTTGTAATCCGTAAAAGATCCTATATCGATCGTGCCCATCTTCACTATGACATCCCCGTTCCTGATCCCGGCCTTCATTGCAGGTGAATCGGCGACTACCTCCTTTACGTATGCCCCGAACGGAACACCCCTGTCACTGTTTGCCTCCTCCGTTACATCCGTTCCAATGATACCCACCGTTGCAAGGGCCTGGCCGTTTGATATCTTTTCAATGGTGTCTGATATATCCGATACCGAGTAAGCTCTCAGAAGATTGGGCATATTTCCCGACATATCCTCGTGACATATTATGCCGACTATGCGGCCGTTATAATTGACCAGAACGCCACTAGCAGCCGTACTGGCGTATATATCGGTAGATATTATCGTCACGTTTGAATCCGTTTTGTCTATCACGACCGAATTGGAAGTGATCTGTCCCATCCCTACGGACCCGGAAGCACCATAGGGTGCGCCCACGGCAACAACAGGGATCCCTACTGCCGACGTGGCAAGGCTTCCAAACTGGGCCATTTCGATCTGACCCGCCGTTTTCTCCGATATGCGCTCCAGATCTATCGCCACGATACAAAGATTAACGTTGACATCCGATTCCTTGACTCTTGCGGAATACATCTCCCCGTCACAGAATGTTACCCTGACGTTTCTGGCATTATGGAGGATATCCGCCGGCGAGACTATGAGAAGCTCTTTTCCGTTATCGGCGACTATCATTCCGGTCGTTGAATTATTGTTCTCATAAGAATTGTTGAACCAGTCCGTATTGGAGCTTACACCGGATACAGTCACCAGGCTCTTCCGGGTAGTCTCGGCGATCGCGGAGATCTTTCGCAGGAGCGATCTGTAATCATCGAGTTCAAGCTGTTTTTCTATGGTCTCGACAACATTGTTTACGACAACCTTATCTTCATCCTCCTTTGGCTCCCCTAAGCCTTCCCCGTTCTCTGTATCCTCATTTGATGTATCTTCACCGGTCTTGGAGCCGTCATCTGCCTCCTGGCCGCTATTATCCTCTCCCTCACCACCTGAATTATCACTGTCTTTATCTTCAGGCTCTTTGTCATCGCTCTTATCGTCTTCAGGCTTTATATCCTCTTTGCTGTCCTCTTCAGGCTTTGTATCATCACCTTTTTCTTCAGGTTTTTCCTCTGATACTTCTTTGCTTCCCGCCTCATCCTTATCCGTAGCAGCATCCGGTTCAGAAGCTTCGCTCACATCCTCTCCGGGTCTTGTATCGGCAGTTTTTGTATCCCCTTCCGCATTGGCGGTATCTGCCGGCTCTGCAGCATCAGCCGTATTATCATGCTCGGGGATCACGAAAGGTTCCACAGGCTCCTCATCCTGTACGCTCTCTGCTACGGGAAGCGATACCGGTTTGGTCTCGGCAGGCGGATACAGATATGCCTGGATCCATGGATAGCAAAACAGAAATGCCAGGCATGCACATACACCGAAAAGAAGTCCGAGAAAGATCGTCAGAAAGATCTTCTTAAACAGCTTTCGCTTATTGACCGGAGGTCTTTTTATCGTTTCAGTCATAAATTCATAATCGCCGTCTGCGGCATTATCCCGTTCTCTGTCTTCCATAGCATCTCCTGCGACATAATCAGTTCCCGATTCAGTTGTTAATTATACAAAAAATCCCCGTTATCCACAACTTAAACATACATGTCCTGCGTTGCCTGATATTCCTTTTTCTGTTATCATGTTTTCGTTATGAACAAACGATGTTTACGTGTACTTGAATTTGATAAGATCACACAGATGCTTGCCGGATATACCTCTACACAGCCGGGAAGGCGTATAGCCGTCTCCCTTACCCCCTCCGACAGTCTGTCTGACATAGAACTGATGCAGCAGAACACCGAGGATGCGACAAACCGGCTCCTGCGTGAAGGATCCATATCCTTTACCGCCAGGGACAGCATGAGGGAGTCCGTTGACAGGCTTGGTAAGGGGAGTTCTCTTTCCGCTGCTGAGCTCCTTTCGCTTGCCCTTCTTTTGGAAAATGTACTCAGGGTAAGATCCTACGGGACCGGGGATCCGGATCATACCGATTCCCTGTCGGATCTTTTTGCCATACTGTCACCCCTGTCACCTCTGTGCAGGGAGATACGACGCTGTATCCTGTCAGAAGATGAGATAGCAGATGACGCCAGCACCAACCTCCGCGATATCAGAAGAAGAAAAAAAAGTGTCAATGACCGTATACATTCCCAGCTTTCCAAAATGGTAAGCAGTACCTACCGCACTTATCTGCAGGATGCCGTTATAACAATGCGGAACGGAAGATACTGTATCCCCGTTAAGGCTGAATACAAGGGAAATGTTCCCGGAATGATCCATGACCAGTCTGCAAGTGCTTCAACTTTCTTTATTGAACCGGCCTCGATAGTTTCATACAACAACGAACTCCGCCAGCTCGATATTGAAGAGGAGAGCGAGATCAATAAGATACTGGCCGGCCTGTCGGCAGACTGCGCCGAACATACCGGGGAGCTGACTGTCAATCTCGATACCCTCGCCCAACTGGATTTCATTTTTGCCAAAGGCTCATTTGCACTTGATATAAACGGTAAGCGGCCGGTATTTACCAAAAACAGGGGCATACAGCTTAAAAATGCCAGACACCCCCTCCTTCCCAAAGATACCGCAGTTCCGATAAACGTATCCCTTGGCGATGAATACAGTCTGCTCATAGTGACAGGACCCAACACAGGCGGCAAAACAGTCTCCCTCAAAACAGTGGGACTGCTGACACTGATGGGTCAGGCCGGACTTCACATACCCGCATCGGATAAAAGCGAGCTGTCCGTGTTCAAAGAAGTGTTTGCCGATATAGGTGATGAACAGAGCATAGAACAGAGTCTGTCCACCTTTTCATCCCATATGAAAAATATCGTTCACATACTTAAGAAGGCCGATCCAGACTGCCTGTGCCTTTTCGACGAGCTTGGTGCCGGAACCGATCCCGTCGAGGGTGCCGCCCTTGCCATATCGATCCTTGAAACTCTGCACGCCAAAGGCATCCGGTGTATGGCCACTACCCACTACAGTGAACTCAAGATATACGCCTTAAATACAAAAGGTGTTGAAAATGCCAGCTGTGAATTCGATGTAGGATCCCTGAAACCGACTTACCGTCTTCTGACCGGTATACCCGGTAAGAGCAACGCCTTTGCCATATCCGAAAAGCTGGGGCTCCCCGCATCAGTCATCGACATGGCCCGCCGGCAGATATCCGCAAAAGACTCATCTTTCGAGGATGTCATATCAAGGCTTGAAAAGGACCGGATAACCATGGAGGACAACAGGCGGCAGATAGAAAGATACCGTCATGACATAGAAGTCTTGAAAAAAACCTACGAACAGCGCAGGGAAAAGATAAACGAATCCCGCGATAAGATCCTGAACGAGGCAAGGGAAGAAGCACGTACCATCCTGAAAGAAGCCAAGGATCTTGCCGATTCCGTGATCCGCGATATCAACAGGGACGGCGGAAACGTAAAGGAACTTGAAAAAGACCGGACTTCTCTTAGAAAAGCCATCAATGACAATACCTCCGGTGATATCCTGCAAAAACCGTCCTCCAAACCCAGACATAAAGCATCTGACTTTACACCGGGACTGTACGTCAGGATAATATCCATGGACCTTGACGGGACCGTCCATACAAAACCGGACCAGAAGGGCAATCTCTTTGTTCAGTGTGGTATCATGAACATAAGCACAAATATATCCGATCTTGAGATAACGGAGAAGAAGAAAGAAAAAAACGGCAAGGACCTTGCGAAGAAATTTTCCACAGGCGGTGGAAAGCTTTCAAAATCAGGCAATATATCATCTGAGATAAACCTTATAGGCCTGAAGGTCGATGAAGCCATTCCCAAACTTGATAAGTACCTCGACGATGCCTATCTGTCCCATCTGCCGAGCGTCCGTATAGTTCACGGCAAGGGGACCGGAGCACTGCGGTCTGCCGTATCCGCCCATCTGAAAAAGATATCCTACGTGGCCGGATTCCGCGCAGGAGAATTCGGCGAGGGAGATGCCGGTGTTACAATAGTGGAATTCAAATAATATGTAAAGGAGTGAGATCATGGCGGGAAAACAGAAGATACTTATCGTTGATGACGATGAAAACATTGCTGAACTGATTGAGCTTTACCTTACAAAAGAGTGTTTTGACACAAAGATCGTTCATGACGGTGAATCCGCCTTAAGTGTCTATGACACTTATGAACCCAATCTTATACTTCTGGACCTGATGCTTCCCGGGATTGACGGATATCAGGTCTGCCGGGAGATCCGAAGCAAGAATCCCACTCCCATAATCATGTTGTCCGCAAAGGGAGAAGTATTTGACAAGGTTCTCGGACTTGAGCTCGGAGCCGACGACTATATGGAAAAACCTTTTGACTCCAAGGAGCTTGTGGCAAGGGTCAAGGCAGTCCTCCGAAGGTGTACCCAGACAAGCACTCCCGCACCCACTGCCGATACAAAGGTCGTTGAATATCCCGATCTTGTCATCAGTCTCAATGATTATTCGGTAATGTACAACGGCCGCTACCTCGACATGCCTCCAAAAGAGATCGAGCTTCTGTTCTTCCTGGCTTCACAGCCTAATCAGGTATTCACCAGAGAGCAGCTCCTCGATCATATATGGGGCTACGAATACGCGGGTGACACCCGTACCGTGGATGTCCATATCAAACGTCTGAGGGAAAAGATTAATGACCACGAAGCGTGGCGTCTTCACACTGTCTGGGGTGTAGGATACAAATTCGAGGCCCGTTCGGTATGAAAAAGAACCGCAAGCTGTACTATAAGTTCATACTTGCGTATGTCTGCTTTGCGGCACTTTGTGTTACCGTAGTGCTTACCATCACTTCACCCATAACCTTCAGTTTCCTCGTAAAGCAGAAGGCCGCCGAACTGTACAGGTCGGCAAACGAAATATCGACCACCTATGCCGGGTATTTTTACGATGACACACTCTCTACCGATGATGTCAAAAAACAGCTTTCTGCTGCCGGTGATTTTTCATTTCTGACCATATGGATCATGAACACTGACGGTGAGGTCATCTATAATTCCGCTGATAAAACGGATCCCGGCTCCTTCTTTACCGTTAACGGTTTTCTTGATGAGGGTCCAAGCAGGAGCTTTTATCAGGAAGGCTATTTCTACGGACAGTTCAATGAAGAAATGCTCTCCGTTCTGTCCCCCATTACTTTCAACTATAATCTCAAGGGATACGTTGTCATACACTCACCACTGTCGAGGATCCGTGAACAGAGAAATGACCTGAATCTGATAGTTCTGGCTACCGTCGCGGTAGTATTCGTCCTCTCGACCATCATACTGCTGGTATTTACCGATATAGTATATATACCTATCACCAAGATCACCAAAGCCACAGAAGCATATGCGGAAGGCGATTTTACATATCCTATTGATGTGGACAAGAATGATGAGATAGGTTACCTTGCCGCTTCACTGACTTATATGGCGGACAAGCTCTCTCATTTTGAAGATGACCAGAAGAAATTCATAGCAAATGTGTCTCATGATTTCCGGTCGCCGCTGACGTCGATGAATGGCTATCTTGAGGCTATGATGGATGGAACGATACCTCCCGAACAGCATGAGAAATACTTAAAGATCGTCAAAAATGAGACCGAACGCCTGACAAAACTGACCAACAACCTCTTAACGCTGAACAACCTTAATATCTCCGGAACAAACCTTGATATCTCAGACTTTGATATCAACAGGACCATCAGGAATACGGCAGCCACATTTGAGGGGATATGCAAGAACAAACGCATTTCCTTTAACCTCACCCTCACCGGGCAGACCCTTTATGTAACTGCAGACAAGGGAAAGATAGAACAGGTCCTGTACAATCTCATAGACAATGCCATCAAATTCAGCAAACCCGATTCTACCATAAAACTCGAGACAAGCGAAAAAAACGAGACAGTATTTGTTTCGGTAAAGGATTCCGGTATAGGTATACCCAAGGATAACCTGAAACTCATCTTTGACAGGTTCTACAAGACGGATCATTCCCGCGGGAAAGACAAGAAGGGAACCGGACTGGGATTGTCCATCGTAAAAGAGATACTGAACGCACACCACGAAAACATAAACGTGATATCGACCGTAGATGTGGGAACCGAGTTCATATTCACTCTGCCCAGATCAAAAAACACGGATGATGAATGACATCATCTGCCTTCTCTTAATTCACCTATGAACACAGCTATCCTTTCCATCGCGGTCTTGAGCTTTTCCAGGGAATAGGCATAAGATATCCTCAAAAATCCCTCTCCGCATGAACCGAATGCTGTTCCCGGCACTACCGCCACAGACTGGGAATCAAGCAGGGCAAAAGCAAATTCCTCACTGGTCATATTAAATTCCCTTATATCCGGGAATACATAAAAGGCTCCGAAAGGTTCAAAACAGGGAAGCTGCATCTTATGAAACGCATCCATAAGAAAGTTCCTTCTCTGGTTATATGATGTCCTCATCTTTTTGACATCCTCATCCCCGTTGCGAACTGCTTCGACCGCCGCATACTGGCTTGTGGTAGGTGCACACATAATGGCAAACTGATGGATCTTGGTCATCTGTGAGATGATCTCCTCTGGACCCATTGCATAGCCCAGCCTCCAGCCTGTCATGGCATATGCCTTGGAAAAACCGTTTATGACTATCGTCCTTTCCTTCATGCCGGGGATCGATGCTATGGATACATGATCGTTCTTGAAGGTGAGCTCGGCATATATCTCATCGGACAGAACAAAGATATCCTTTTCTATACAGATCTTTGCTATCTTTTCCAGATCCTCCCTCTCCATGATGGCTCCGGTCGGATTGTTGGGGAAGGGAAGAACCAGTATCTTGGTCCTGTCTGTAATGGCTTCTTCAAGTTCTTCGGGGGTAAGCCGGAAGTCATCCTCATTCTTAAGCTCTATGATGACGGGCTTTGCACCTGCAAGAATGGCACAAGGCTCATAAGAAACATAACAGGGCTGGGGGACTATTACTTCATCACCGGGATCTACCATGGCACGGAGTGCTATATCTATGGCCTCCGAACCGCCGACTGTTATGATGGTCTCCTTAAGCGGATCATAGGAGATTTTAAACCTTCTGGCATAGTATCTGCATATCTCTTCCCGAAGTTCCTTAAGACCCGAATTGGATGTATAGAAGGTCCGGCCTTTTTCAAGGGAATATATACCTTCGTCCCTTATATGCCAGGGCGTGTCAAAATCAGGCTCTCCGACACCGAGAGATATAGTGTCGGCTCTTTCGCTTGCAAGATCAAAAAACTTCCTGATGCCTGACGGCTTAATGGATGTTATAGTCTGTGACAGGGGATTTCTCATGGTGTAATGATCATCCTTTCATCTTCCTCATTCCTGTTTAAAATGATACCGTGATCCTTGTATTTGCGAAGGACAAAATGTGTCGTCGTACTGATGACTGAATCGAGAGTAGACAGCTTCTGGGATACAAAGGATGATATCTCACGCAGCGTCTTGCCTTCCATAAAGACAAGAAGATCATAGCCTCCGCTGATCAGATAAGTAGACTGGACTTCGGGATATTTGTATATGCGCTCCGCTATCTCATCAAATCCCTTGCCCCTCTGAGGAGTGACCCTGACTTCTATCAGCGCATGTATCCTCTCCTCAGTCACCTTGTCCCAGTCAATAAGGGTATGATATCCGCAGATGATCCCTTCGCTCTCCATAGCAGCAAGCTCGTTTGCAACGTCGATCTCACTTATGCCGAGACAGACTGCAACCTCTTTCAGATCCACCCTGCTGTTCTTCTCGATAAAATTCAGTATCTCTTCTCTCATGTCGCATCCTTTCATGGCCGTACAGGCCGCCTCATTTCATTTTCGGTATATCTTATACAGCTCATCGGGACCGGGAGGTTCAAGGTATCTGGTCCCGTCTCCGTTACGTATTATCCTGTCATTACCGCCTGTGACCTTTCCGATCACAGCTGCATTTATACCTGCAGCTTTCAAGGCCCTTACCACGTCCAGTCCGTTAGGCGCAGTGATCAGCATTGAACCGCTTGATATCAGCATGTAGGGATTGATCCGGAATTCTTCACATATCTCTACAGTCTCCTGCCTTATGGGAATATCATAAAGGCTTATATCAAGACCGCATCCGCTTGCCTCGGCAACTTCCCACAAAGCACCGAATATCCCTCCTTCAGTCACGTCATGCATGGCACTGACCCCGACCGATGCTGCGATCCTTGCATCTTCAACAACAGACAGGTATTCGGAAAATCCCTTTGCCGTTTCCAGAAATGAAGAAGAAAACCTCTTCTGAAGCTCTTCTTTCTTTTCGTTGACGATTATGGAAGTGCCCTCAAGGCCTATCCATTTAGTAACAACAACATCATCTCCCGGATGGGCCGATGATGTTGTGATCAGTCTGTCTTTCTTTACTTTTCCGATACCGGTGGCAGTGATCACGATCTGATTGACAACAGGAGTAACTTCTGTATGTCCTCCGATCGTCTGGATGTTGAGTCTTGCACATACCTCTTCCGCCTGGCTCATGATGATCTTAAGGTCTTCCTCTTCGCTTCCTTCGGGAAGAAGGACGGACAGCATTATCCCTATGACCTGCGCACCGCTTGATGCTATATCATTTGCCGTGACATGAACCGCAAGGGCTCCGATGTCATGGCTCGTTCCCGTTATGGGATCCGTGGATACCACAAATATCTCATCGCCGGAAAGCTCAATAGCCGCACAGTCTTCGCCGACTCCGGCTCCGACAAGGATTTCCTCACGTTTAGTCCTGATCTGTTTGATTATGGTTCTCCTGAGTATGTTTTCAGGTACTTTACCGGTCTTTAACATGAGATCCCCTATTGAGGTGCCTCCCCCTCAGCCGGAGGTGCCACCTCCCCTGCAGCCGCAGCCGCAGCTGCTGCAGCATTAAGTTCCCCGATCGTTGCCTTGACCATATCAATACTTCCGGATGCAATGGCAGTCTGTATCATCGCTGCCGCCGCAGGATTGTCGGTTGCGGTCCCGACCGTGGCCGTTCTCGGAGTAGGCAGATATACGCTCTTATTGACCTCGGTCCTCTCCGTTTCCTTCCCGTCAACGGTAACGATCTTCCACAGCTTTCCGACATATCCCGTATGAGCTCCCTGCGTGGTGATTGATCCTATCGGCGCACCGCCGTCAGCTATGATCTTGTCACCCTCGGGTATCGTCTCCGAGATCTGCTCGCTTTCATAAGACACTTTCCTGTTCTCGGGTCTGGTCTCAACCCCGTATATGTTGAATACTATCTGTTTATCTTCTGTTGTATATCCCTCGATATAGATCGGGTACTCCGAAGTGTTCGTGAACTTGAAGTCCTTGCTGGTACCGGATATGGCGGCATCACTTGAAAGATCTACATAGGAGACTATCATGGAATGGTTGTGGCGCTCATCAACCTGAAGCTCTGCCCTGAGGACAGCATTATACAAAGTGGAGCTGACCTGGCATATCCCTCCGCCCAGGCTCTCGACCACCATACCGTTAAGATAGGACCCTGCAAGATAATATCCGTTTTCTTCGGTAAAGGGACTTACAGTGGCGTACATTGAAAATGAATCCCCGGGAAGAAGTACTGTTCCGTTGACAAGCCTGGTCCCGTTTCTCACGTTTCCGGACCTGTCCGCTCCGGATGTTTTGAAACTTGTCCTGAAGCTGCCGATAACATCCTTTATCTTCTCAAGATCTTCCTTGCCTGCTTTGGGAACATCTTCAACAACCACCATATCCATGGTCATATCCGATCCCTTGAAATTGTCAAGCCCCGTAAGGATCCGCGATACGGATGCTCCGACATCTATCTTCTCACCCTTTGTTCCCTCAGTGATCACAAAAGACCCGTTTTCCTTGGACAGACTGGCATCCTGCGCTTCCACGTTGTACAGGTCTCCCTGCTCTTTTACGATGTCGGTTATGGCATTCCTGTCAAAATGCAGCCTGAGTGGATATACGGCTTTATCATGCTCCAGATCCTTGCGCTGCTTGTATCTCTCCACCAGATTGCCGCTTCTTCCCAGATACAACGCCTCTTCTATTGTCTTCTTGTCATCCCAGGTCATCCCGAGCTCTTCAGCAGTAAGACTGACGCTGTGGCCTTCAACGGAATTAAGGGTGATGTTGGCGCCGGCCATCGAACTTACCTTGTCATTTACAAGCTGAACAGCTTCATCGTAGGTCCTGCCGGAAAGATCGATATCATCGATATAGACCCCGTCAAGTATTGTTCCGGAAAGGTCCGGTTCAATAAAGGTCTCGATGTCCATGTTAAAAGTGGGCTCGGCCGGCAGGCCGTTCCCTGTGCTCCTGATAACATCTATCGCGTCCTTTACAAGAGAATTGGCACCCCCGTATATCTCTTCGCCCGAAAGAGCGAAGACCTCAGACGGCATCGACAGAAAACCCAATATGAACGCAGCAGATGCCGCTGCGATCTTTACAGTTCTGTGTATGTTTTTACCTCTGTTCATATCGATTGACACACCTGCCCATTTTGTTTATGATACAAGATACAGCAACGTAGGCACTATCATGGCAAGGACCAGTATCGCTATTATCACTCCAGATATGACCTGCTTTGTTTTTTTCTTTTGAAAGTTTATCATTTTCCACCATTCCTTATACTTGTTATTGATAGGTAATTATATATGATATCACCGATATTTACAACCATTGTACTGGTTGCCGGTTTCATTTTCGTATTCATGAAATTTACGTCATCCAAACCCGGTGACGCCATAAGGATGTTTAACGAAAAAGAACGCAAAGCCAACAACACTCTCCGGCAGCCGCTTGACGATCTTGCCTTTATCAAAGTCCCTCTTGAAAGCATCCCCATGCCGGATCCTGCCGTAAACGAACGGTGTGCAGCGCTTATCGCCGATATCGTCCGTCTGTCCGAAAAAAAGCTTGTCAATCTTACCGGTATCTCCAATACCGATCTCAAGCTTACTTACGGAGCTGCCAATCTTCCCATACTTACCGAATACGATCAGGACTTCACATCTCTTTGCAAGGATCTTTATGACCTGGGCATTGAGTACCTTAATGCGGATCATGAAGAAGAGGCCCTGACCACCCTTAATACTGCCATTGATCTGGGGTCCGATATATCCGGAAATTATACGGCGCTTGCCGAGATATATGCATCAAAAGGGCTCTATGTGGAAATACAGCGGCTGATAAACTGCGCCGGCACCATCCGTTCCCTGACAAAGCAGTCCACCATTAACAAACTTCAGAATATACTCGATTCCCATACATCAGCCGTGATCAGGCTTGACGGCTCTTCCGACCCGGCTTCTTCAGGGAATGATCCCGGCAATATCCTGCCAGCGGACATTCTTGACATTTTGGAGACTGTGCCTTACATATCGTCCGACCAAAAGTGATGAACCAGATGTTTATCAGTATCCAGTATTCCCTGGGTATGACCCTCATCAGATCGTATTCTATCTTTTCCGGATCTTCTTCCTTTGTCAGCTTCAGCCTTCCCGATATACGTTTAACATGCGTATCCACAACTATAGAAGCGATACCGTAGATATTCCCCCGGATCACATTTGCAGTCTTACGCCCCACTCCGGGAAGAGCGGTAAGCTCATCTATATCGCTTGGCACTTCTCCTTTGTATTCTTCTATCAGCATACGGGAACATCCGATGATATTCGCAGCCTTGTTCCGGAAAAAGCCTGCCTGCCTTATATCCTGCTCCAGTTCAGACCGGTCTGCATTAGCCAGATCCGAAAGAGAAGGATACTTCTTAAACAGATCCTTTGTGATCATATTGACCCGCTCATCGGTACACTGGGCACTGAGGATAGTAGCAATAAGGAGCTGCCAGGGCTCTTTGTATACCAGATAACACCTGACCTCATCCGAATACATCTTCCTGAAGATCTCTATGATCTCATGTGTCCTTGCGCTAGCCATCATTTCTTCCTTCGTTTTGCCAGGCGTTCAGCCAGACGTGCGCCCGGGTGATGCTTCAGTATCACATTCCTTATATAGCTCTCGGTGACCACCGGTCCGTTGGCTGCCAGCATTTTAAGGAGATTCTCCAGCTCAGCCCTTGTATGTTCCTCTATAAGGTTGGTATAATCGCCTCTTTTGTAATACTTGAGCGGCATGTCGCATGTATAATGACCCTTGTTGTATATGGCGGATGCGGCGACCCTGTCCACATACATCTCAACGAGATACTTTTTGGGCATTCTCATGGGGACTATCACATGTTCCTCTCCGTCCCGTTTTCCTGACCTGTAATCCGTCCAGTATTCATAATGATGCTTGTTCCGTCCCTTGTGATGCATCCAGGCTTCCGAATAGCCCTTTTTTTCGCGCTCCGCATTGTTGGGACTGCGATATCCCTGATAATACTTCGCTCCCACAAAGAATTCCGACGGGCTGTATTTGGAAAGATCATGAGTAAGGCCCTGAAGATATAGACCTACCCTGAAACATCCCTGTCTTACCATCCTCCTGTGCTCACTTACCGTTCTGAAGTGTTTTATAAGCTTAAACATTCCCTGCCTCCGTAACACTGCCTATAGCAGCCAGTTTATCATGATATTCTTTATGGACCCTGTCATACTCGGCATTATACTCCTCGTTCTTCCCCTGCCGTATCCGGGCTGTATATGAATGGGCCCGGTTGTCGACCTCGGAACTCACTCTGGCTATAGTTGCTATGCCTATATTGGAGCAGGTCTTTCCGATCCTTTCAACGTTCGTCAGTATGTCAGAAAATACAACACCGCCTTTTACGGTACACTGTCCTTCACGAAGCCTTACAAGATGATTGTCATGAAGTGTGGTGGTCAGATCCTGCAACACGTTGACACAGGGTTCGATATGATAAGCCGCACTCACATCTCTCTTTTCAAAAGCCCGGCTCGCATACTCCAGTATCTCAGAAACAAGCTCCCTGGTAAGCCGGATCTCTTCAGAAGCGTTCCTGGAAAAAACGATCCTCCCTTCCCGCAGCCTTGTAGCCGCATCCGCCATCCTGTCCGCATGATCTCCCAGATGTTCAAACTCGGAAACAAGCTTGTGATACTGCTTGAGTATCCTGATATGCAGATCCTCATTTACATAGGGAGCCAGCTGGACCAGATACTTGTCAACACGGTCGGTCAGATAATCTATGTTCTCTTCCTCTTCATGTATCTCGGATACTGTATCCCCATCATATCTTTCTATAACGGAAAAGGCCTTGCCCACATTCTGCCTGGCGGCATCAAACATCACAGTCAGTACATCATAACATCCTCCAAAAGCTATGGCCGGTGTCCTGAAGAATACCGGGTTGAGAGCGGTGACCTTGTCCGCATATTTGCCTGCTGTAACCTCTTCATCCTTGACGATGGCGTATGACGCCTTCTTGATTATACCTCCGAAAGGAAGGAGGACTATGGCACATGCGAGATTGAATATAGTGTTGACATTGGCTATACTTCCCGAACGCATCGTCATATCCCACAGACCGTCGATCACTCCCGTCTTCTTCAGTATAACGACGACAACGAGGACAAGGACTGTCTTGGCCAGGTTATAGATGATGTTTACAAGGCCGACCCTCTTTGAATCCGGCTTGGCCCCGATGGAACAGACTATACCGGTTGTAACACAGTCACCGAGATATACACCGACGATCACGACATATACGACTTTGAAGGGTATGGTGCCTGCTTGTGAAAACGCCTGCAGCATACCGATAGTAGCCGATGAAGACTGGAGAACAAATGCTATCGATGCACCCGTCAGATATCCGATCACCGGATTGTTTCCCATATTCTCAAAGAGCCTGTCGACTATCCCGCTTTCCGAAAAAGCGCTGACGGCACTCGTCATGTTCATGAGACCCGTAAAGAGTATACCGAACCCGACCGCTATATTTCCTATATTGTCGGATCTTTTGAAACGAAAGCCCATTATGAGTATTATCCCGATCATAAGAGCGATCGGAGCAAGGGTGGAAGGCTGAAAGAACTGCAGAAAGGACCCGTTCTCGGCATTAATGTCCATAAGTCTGATGATCTGACCTGTGATCGTTGTTCCGACATTAGCGCCGACTATTATTCCGAATGACTGATCGAGGGATATAACGCCTGCTGCGACGAGACCTGATGTGATGACTATGGTGGCTGTTGATGACTGTATTATGGCTGTCATTATCATTCCGACGAAGAAAGCCTTGACGGCATTATCGGTGATCTTTCCGATGACGATCTTCAGTGTTCCCGAAGAACTCTCCTTAAGATTATTACCCATAAGCCTCATTCCGTACAGGAACAGGGCCAGTCCGCCAAGCAGGGAAATGATACTGAATATGTACATTTTAATATCCTCAAAAGAACCTTTGCCGATTACATGTTAAGTATAGCAAAAATGAGGATGAAGTGATTAACTTTATATATTTTCGACCTTTTCAACAATTTTCTTTCGGCTAAGTAGTCTTCCTTTGGCAAAAATACAAACAAGCATGATGATACCCGCACAGCTTAAAAGGATCCCCGTACCAGTTCCTTCCGGCCTGTACTTCATGTCTATGATGTGGCTTCCCGCAGGAACTTCAATACCCATGAGCATCCCGACAGCAGGTTCTGTTACGGCCGCCTCTCCGTCTATTGTCACGATCCAGGCTTTTTCATAGGGTATGGATACTATCACATTGCCTTCACCACCATCAGTCGTAAAGGTGAAGTGCGAGCTCGTGATCTTGCTTATTTCTCCCACAGATCCGTTAAGTTTTTGGGCCGCCTCCGACCATGCATTAAGGGCACCGGCATCTTCGTAATAGAAACAGGGCTCTGAGATCGTAATTTCGGCGTCGTTCATCTTCATCCTGATCTTTACGACATCACCCTTGGTAAAGGTTCCCGCACACAGTGTATTCCAGTGGTTGACCGTAAAATATGCATCATAGGATTCTTCGTTTACGAAAACCTCCGCATTCTGTCTTTCGGGAGCATAAAAGTAAAAGTAGAGGGGCATTTCATGCGTTATGGGGATATCATAGACAATATATGCTTCATCTCCGGTACGGACATAATGACCCTTTTCGGTCTCGACCGCCCCTTCCGTTGACACCTCATATCCGGCTTTTACGTAGATGGGATCCTTTGTCCAGAAAGATGCTATCAGGTTCTGTTTTTCAAAGGTGTTCCCGTCGCTTATGTCGCAGTCCTTAAGACCCTCCGGTGCCGCATACGCCATGGGAAGGGCCTGCTCATTGTGATATGCATGGTATTTCCCTTTATATGGCATGATCTCATAGGGTTTTTCTATGCTGTCATACTTGGAGACATAGTATCTGATCCCGAACAGATCATCAACAAAGGCTGTGCTGCCCCCGTTATAATATGTGTAGTAGACGGTCTTGCAGAAACCGAAGTTCACCAGCCAGTCCAGTATCGCATCCTTCTCACATGAACTGTCATGTGACATGCCCGTATAATCAAACATGGAAGGATCGTTGATGGCCCTGTCAAAATCCTTTTCTATCCTGTAAAATCCGTCATCCTCTTCCTTTATAAAGCTTATGACATCGTCAATATCATTATAGTCCTGTTTAAAATCGGCCATCACCGGAAGAGTATCTGCCTCAAGATTTAAGCACAGATAGGCCGTTTTGGCACTGTAGAGCATCTCACATGCCGATATGACAAGAAGGAGTGCAAGCGCAGGTCCCTTCAGCTTCTTCATACCTATAAGGATCAAAGATATTGCGGCAAACACAACTATCAGCACCATGTTCAGCACAAAACGGGTCCTGTCCATATAGGCGTTCTTTGTGATAAGGAGCCAGACCATATAGAGCAAAAGGATCAGGGCAGCCACTGCAATGTATCTCTTCTTTTTCCCATCCTGTATATCCTCATCCTCACTTAAGGCAATATATCCCTTATATCCCAGAACAAGTACTGTTATGCTGATATAGTAGGCGTACCTCCAGTAAAAACCTTCCGGATTGTTAAAACCGTGCCAGACGGCATCGAGAGTGTTGATCCACATGCTTACGGCAACGACTGAAATGACGAAGAGGTTGGCCAGCTTCTCTCTTATCTTTACTGTTGAAAGGAGGAAGTATACCACGGCAAAAAGAAAAGGCACAAGCCCGCAGTATATGAGAGGCCGCAGGTCGTTCCTCGCGCATCCCGCAAACATCCCCGCAAACAGCTGGTTCATGGGAAATCTTCTGTAAAATCCGTAATCCGCACCTTCTGTTGTCTTTTCTCCTATAAGAGACAGGCCGATCCTGACCAGAAAGAAACCGTTGATAAGAAGTACCGTGATCCCCGAGATGAGCAGGGGAAGAAACCTCTTTACCCGGGATGTGTCAGCGATGATCCTTGATATATAAAGGATCGCAAGAAACAGACACATCATAAATCCCATGTGGTAATTCAGATATATCAGAAGGCTTGCACAGATGATAAAGGGGACCGGTCCGCCGTCCTCATCCAGATACTTAAGAAAGAAATAAAGTACCAGGGGCAGGATGGCAAGTGCACCGAAGTATATGGTAAGGACCAGGTATCCGAAGAAAAAGGAAGAGAAGGCATATCCTGTGGAAAATATAAGAGACATCCACGTCAGGCGGTATCTCCTGTTCAGAAGTACCGATGCGAATAACCCGGCAAGAGATATCTGAAGCGAGAATACCAGCTCGATCCCTGCAGCTATCCTGTCACCCGGAAAAAGAAAAAGCAGTAATAAAAGCGGGTCATGAAGTTGAAACGCAGCCAGCCCCGGAAAATCACCGCCGAGAGTCTTGGCGAGCATATAAGACCAGTCATTTGAGGAGCCGAACGAATTAATAAAATAAGCATAAAAATTAACAAATTCGATGTTCATATCCCCCGTGAGGATCGAATGATCACCAAAGGGATACACACCGCATATGGCCCAGAAGACCTGGGTCATTATAAAGGGGATCAGAAAAGCCGTAAGATATACAGCCCTTCTGCCCTGAAAAAACTTAGTCCCATCCATTGACCGGATATACCTTTCCGCCCTTACAGGCTTATGATGTTACTTTTCAGATCAGCCTGTACTTCTCGTCGGTATCGTATACATCTACCCCTTCTGCCTTCTTGAGCTTACCGACGATCAAGTATGTCAGGGGCGTGAACACCACTTCAAAAATGAGTTTAAACAGATACTGATACAGGATCATGGTAACTATATGGCCAATTGAGATGATCCCCATAAAAGAGATGGTAATGAAGATGACCGAATCCAGTCCCTGTCCGACCATTGTGGAAAGGATCGTCCGCAGCCAGAGCTTCTTACCCTTTGTGATGACCTTGAGCCTGGATAATATGACCGCGTTGGAAAACTCACCGAAAAGATAAGCTACAAACGATGCTGCCAGGACTCTGGGCGTAAACCCGAACACCACTGCATAAGCATTCTGATCTATCCATGAAGCGGGATAGGGAAGATCGACCATGATCACATATGTGATTACAGCAATGAAGTTACATATAAATCCCATCCATATGACCTGCTTTGCACGTCCGAACCCGTATACCTCCGTATAAATATCCGCAAGTATATAAGTAACGGGAAAGAGTATGACAGATGCCGGTACTGTAATATGATCGGTCAGCGCCCATATTTTTCCCGCTATAAGGTTTGATGTCAAAAGGCACGTGACATAAAGCATACTAAGCGCAACAAATATGCCCGAAATCGCAGTTTTCCTGTCACTCATGATCTTCTCCTGTTCTTAAAAAACTGCCAGATCCGCAAGTTAAAAAGCGTGGTTATAATAGAATGATTTGAAAAGATTGTCAACAAGTATTGAAAGTGAGCCAAAAATATAGCAAAATGTACCTTACCATGAAAGCACACACGACCGACATGACTACCGGCGATCCGGTAAGACACATAATCCTTTTTTCTCTTCCTGCACTTGTAGGAAACATATTTCAGCAGGTCTACAACCTTGCCGATTCCATTATCGTGGGAAGATTTGTCGGCCCGGACGCCCTTGCGGCCGTAGGCTCGAGCGCATCGATCACCTTTCTCTTCTTCGCGCTCTGCAACGGTATAGGAAGCGGCGGCGGTATCATAGTATCCCAGTATTACGGTGCAAAAGACGATGCCAATGTCAGGAAATGTATAGTAAATACAGGTTTTATCATGCTCCTGGTCCCGTTGTTAGTGGGGACGATAGC
Source organism: Lachnospiraceae bacterium (assembly GCA_024693225.1). GTDB lineage: Bacteria > Bacillota > Clostridia > Lachnospirales > Lachnospiraceae > UBA2868. The sequence continues at coordinate 12,087 of JAILLI010000166.1, read as the reverse complement.
TTATATATCCGCCCCCTCTCTTTTAAGGATCCTGAGTACTCCCGACGATATCCTTCCCTCAGGGGCCATGTATATCCGCTATATGGCCATAGGCCTCCTGTTCGTTTCCCTGTACAATTATCTTGCATCCATGTTAAGAGCCCTGGGGGACTCCAAAAGCCCCCTTTACTTTCTCATCCTGTCAACGATACTGAACGTCTTTCTTGATGTCATTCTTGTTTATAACTTCCGTATGGGCATAAAAGGTGCCGCCATCGCGACAATAATATCCCAGTTTACGGCAACCGTTACCTGTGCCGTATATGCCCGTCGTGTAAATGAGTATTTCAAACTTAAGAAGAGTGATTTCACCATCACCTCAGATATGTCCTACAGGATAATAAGGCTCGGTGTCCCCATGTCTCTTCAGTTTGCTCTCATATCCGTATCCGGCATGGCGGTCCAGCGTGTTGTCAATTCATACGGTACCGTCGTCATTGCAGCCTTTACGGCAACCAACAGGATAGAACAGCTGATCCACCAGCCCTTTACAACCCTCGGTGCTTCCATAGCAACCTACACCGGGCAGAACTACGGGGCCAGAAAAAATGACCGGGTCTATTCGGGCTATATAAAAAGCCTTATCATCATGCTGGTCCTTTCGGCCGGGATGATACTGCTGATGCAGTTCCTCGGAGGCACCATAACAAGTCTCTTTGTAACGGACGAAAATGTTATCCGGCTCGGTGCCATGGGGCTTCGTATCACATCATGGTTTTATCCGGCTCTCGGTCTCATCTATGTGATACGAGGTGTCCTCACAGGTGTGGGAGATGCCTTCTTTGCACTCTTTAACGGTATCGTGGAGGTTATCGGAAGATTTACGCTGCCTCTTCTCATGACTAAGTACATGGGGATGGGTGAAACCGGTATCTGGGTATCCGCCGGTGTGGTCTGGGTCTTAAGCGGTGTGACTGCATGGTACAGGTATTACACCACATTGCGCAAACAGATCAGGCCCTGAACGGACCATCTTTAAGAGATGCATTCATACTGCCCGTCCTGTATCCTTTCATGTCGGCCGTCACATAGAGAAAACCTATCTTCCTCATCTGATCGTATATCTCTTCCCTCAGACCGTCTAATGTTATCTTTGGGATATCTTTTGGTGAAACTTCGATCCTGGCAAGGTTTCCGTGCATTCTCACTCTCACCCCGGCAAATCCTTTATCGATAAGAAACTGTTCCGCCATATCGATCATATGAAGCTTCTCCCGGGTGATCTCTTCTCCATAAACAAAGCGGGATGCCAGACAGGCATATGAAGGCTTGTTCCACGTGGGGAGCGCAAAGGCTTCAGACAGATCGCGGATATCCTGCTTGCAGAGCCCGGCATACCGCAGGGGGCTTTTGATTCCGAGTTCGGAAACCGCCCGGAGTCCGGGACGGTAGTCTCCCATATCATCCGTATTGGAACCTTCCGCCACATAGCTTATCCCCTTTTCTTCTGCGACACTCTTTATCCGGGAAAACACCATATGCTTGCAGTGATAACAGCGGTCAGGGCTGTTGTTCCTGTACTCGTCTATCTTCAGAGGATCAACATCACAGATGATATGCCTGATATTGCGGTCTTCGCAGAAGCTGACCGCCTCTGTCAGCTCTCTTTCGGGCATTGATGCATCCTTTGCCGTGACGGCAACAGCCATGTCACCCAGGAGTTCATGGGCAACATACAAAAGAAGGGCAGAGTCTGCTCCTCCGGAAAAACCCACGGCAAGAGATCCGAGACCCCTTATATATTCTTCAAGTTTTTGCAGCTTACCCTGCAGATCTTCTGACAGAGTTTTTTGTGTACGTATCATATATCTGATCCCTGTTCGTTGTTTGTTATCCGGATATTGGTTATGGCACACTGGTCACCGGTAAGTGCCACATAAATATCAAAGGGATTATCAAGAACAACCGTTGTGATATTGAGGCTTATTCCGAAGTTCTCCGTTGTGGTGATGATCTTGTTGTCATCCCTTCTGAATGAGAGGGTGCAGTCGAAGCCCTTCTTGTTTGCTTCCTTCCAGGCATCCCACCCTTTAAAATCATCACTCATGTTCACATTCATTTTGTTTTCGGCTACTCCGACTGCTTCCCAGTTCTCACCGTCAAGTCTTATCAGCGCATATTCCCTGTATTCTTCTCCCGAAGGCTTTCTGTCCTTGGAATAGAAGATGTCGGCATATGCACAATGCCAGACCAGTCGAGCCGTCGGAAGGCTCATGGTATGGAAGGTTATCTTCATCCCGTCCCTTACAGGGATCCCCAGTGTGGAATCCGTTCTGTATCCGTCCATCTGTACATTTGGAATATCGCCTGACGGTCCTTTGATATAACTGATCTCTTCTGCTATCCTGGGGATATAGTCTTCCGGAACGTATCCCTCATCAATATCTATATTTACATCATAGATCCGACAGTTATCACCGGTAAGACCTATATAGAAATACCTTGCCGTATCGGGAAGAGCGATCGTTACATCAACTATTTCCCTGCCGTCATCTATGCTGATAAGGACATGGTCTTTTATCTTAACGGCTTCGATCTCATATTTGACTATCCCTTTTCCGTCCGGAGCATCGGACCCTCTTGTGCCGGCTCTCTTATTGACAGCGATCTTTCTGGCGCCTTCGCATTCATAGCGGCCGTCAAGCTTAAGCACTGCGTATTCAAAATAGTTGAGTTCCTCCATATCGTGAGGATTGTCATGGTACCTTCCATCCAGAGAGTCAAAGAGAATCATTGCGGGTGAGCACTCTTTCCCTGAACGGTCTGCGGCAGCACACTTAAAATGTATGAATCTCTTCTGGGGAGCGGGACCTACAAGGATACCGTCAGATATCTCATCCCTGCACTTTATGCATATGAGCTCATTTCTACCGGCAAGTTCCTGCACGCCGGTCTTTTCCTTCATATCATATTCCGTATCAAGATCTATGAGATGCTGCATGATCTTGGCAAACTTGGGATCGAACTGGGTACCCGATCCTTTTACTATCTCTTCCCTCACGCTCTGCTGCGGTATGGGATCCCTGTAACTCCTCTTGGATGTCATGGCATCATATGCGTCTGCCACAGAAATGATCCTTGCGACCTCAGGTATATCATCGCCTTTCAGTTTGTCGGGATAACCTCTTCCGTCATATCTTTCATGATGATATCTTGCACCGATGATCAGATCCGGATACTCGCTTATGCTTTTCAGTATCTGAGCCCCAAGAACCGGATGCTGCTTGATAGCTTCATATTCTTCATCAGTAAGCTTGCCTTCCTTGTTGATGATGCTCTCGGCGATGCCTATCTTTCCGACATCATGAAGAAGGGCGATGTGATATATCTCATCGCATTCTGCGCTGCTCTTACCGGAGAACTCGGCTATCCTTCTTGAATATTCGGCAACTCTTGAAGAGTGTCCGTGAGTATACTTATCTTTTGCATCTATCGCGTTTACCAGAGCCGTAGCAGTCTGCTCGAACAGGCGTCTCAGATTCTTGTCTTCTTCATCTTTTCGATAGAGGCTGATATGAAATACTATCAGCGTGTACACGATCCCTCCGACTATGAGGAGTCCTGTTATGGCATCAAAATAATTCTGCCCTCTTGTATATTCCGTAACAAGACCGGGGAACTTGTATCCTATGATCCAGCATACGGTAAGAACAAAAGCGTTCGCTGCGAGCATGATCACCCGCATCCTTCCCTCAAGTATAAGTCCTATATAGATCGTGCCGAGGAGAAGCCAGTTGGGAGCGCCTCCTCCTGCACCTCCGTTTGTAAAGAACATAACGGGAAGAAATATAAACACCACAACTATGGAGAGTACCGGCTTGGCCTGTTTTATCTTTTTCTTATTATGTACATAAAAAATATATATGGAAAAGGAAACTGCACCAAAAAGGGTGGACAGGGTTGCCGACAGGGGTTCACGCATGATAATCCCGAAAGGGACCGCTGCATAAAGTGCGATAAGGACAAGACATGAGAAGAGGATAAAGGATCTGTCCTGCACGCTGACCGAATTATCATATATGTTTTCTTTTATGCGATCAAATGCATGTCTGATGATCTTCATAACAAACTCTCTCTAAACAGTTCTACACGGTATAATATACTACCATCACTCATCGTGTGGAAAAAAATTTGGAGATATTCTCACATAATTCTTTCTTTTCCACGGTCTTCAGCACGTATCCCACCGGCTTTAAGGCCAGCACTTTCATTATACTCTCCTTGTCACCTTTCCCGGTAAGGAACATCACGGGAATATCGGCAAGTGTGGCATCGGATCTTATCATCTCCAGAACCTGCGGACCCGGTGTGATCGGCATTTCGTAGTCCAGCAGTATAAGATCGGCACGGTTCTTCACCAGCCACGTGATCGCCTGCATCCCCGAATTTGCCATAGAAACACGGTATGAACCCTTCAGCCAGCTCATTATCATGCTCATATACGAAACATCATCATCAACGATAAGGATACTCTTCCTTTCAGTTGTATCGGTCCCCTCTTTCATATAGCGGTCAACTTCATCTACAAGCTGTTCCATGTCAAGCGGTCTCTCAAAAAACCTGTGGATAAAATTTTCGGAAACATATCCGCTCGCTATTTCATGCTCTTCCTTGGTCCCGACCAATATGATCCGCACATCACTCTCGAAGCAGAATTCTTTTATGAAAAGCAGCACATCCGCGTACTTTCTAACATTATCATCCGTAAAGATGATAAAGAGCCCTGTACCTTCGCTGTTTTCCCTGATCTCGTCGGTGACCGGAGGACAATACATGTTAAACATGCCTATATCGCTCAGCTTTGTCTCAAGTCCTTTTATTATAAAGCCTTCACCCGGGGCTGTGATCATGATCTTTTTTCCCATACCCTGCAGACCTCCTTAATCTCTTTCCTTTAATATCTCTCCGATCCCGTCCCAGTCAAGCCGGGACAGGCATTCATCTATCCTCATAAACCTTTCCTCATCTTCCTGCAAAAGGGTATATTCCTTCATGGAAGAAGTGACCATCTTTGCAAGTTCATAATCTCTTGATGCGACGAATTCCGCAAGCCCCTCATATGCATCGGTCAGCATATCCTCTGCTATCTCCGGAAGGTCATTGCTCTCCTTATTAAATACCGGATCAAGAGAATCATGTATCTTTCCATACGAAATCATCATAAGCGGGTGATATTTGGTGATAAAACCGGTATCACCCTTCTTCCCTGCCATCTCAAGCGCTTCCGCTTCATCTCCGAGACCTGCCGCACCCACAAGACGCGAGCTGCTCTTTAAGGCATGAACTTTTATAGTATAGTTTTCCCAGTCCTGCTCATCATAGTACTTTTGTATCTCTCCGGTTTTGCTTTCATATGAATCATAGAATATCTGAAGGACCGACCTGAACGATTCCTCCGAACCGCTGTTCTTTATCGCAAGAAGAGGATCCAGGCCTACGATATGATCGTACCATTTTTCCTCATGTTCTGTCTCCTCTGATATGACCGTATCTTCATCTTCCGTCACAATGGCAGTATCTGCTTCATCATCAGAAAGCTCGTCTATGAAGTCACCCTCTTCGGCCCTGTTGGTAAAAAGTGCCCCCAGGTTGTAATTATAGTTGCCCTTTACCATGAACAGAAGTCCGAAAGTTCCCTCGCCGCAGTTGGAAGTTATACCCGCAGATGCTTTCTGGAAGATGATATGATCGAACTTCATCCTCTCGTTGAGTCTTTTCTCTACCCACAGAAGATCCTCTTCCTCCATCCCGGCATAAGTGATGAACACAAATGATCTGTCAGGATGCAGATTTGCCGGTATGGCGTATTTTATATATTTTTCATAGCATTTCCTCTCGCTGCCAAAGAGGAATCTCCCAACCCCGAGCTTATCATTCCTGACCCTGAGCATAGGCCTCAGCCAGAGTGTATTGAGCACGCTGTTCATAAAGGGACTGATCCGGTCGCGTCTGGCCATGACATCTGTTGATTTTATCACAAAACTGCACCTTATGAGCCGCTTTGCTTCCTCCAGTTCTGATATTATCTTATCAACAGGCAGGTTCTGCTGCACAAGCCTTGCCGCTATCATTACAAGTATGCCCGTTCCGCTCGACAATGCTTCTGAATTGATAACGGATACGTTTTCAAAAGTCTTTGCCGCATTAAGAGCCCACCCGTACTCCCTGCTGCTCCCGGTTGTGAGTGTAATGTATATTACATGATGCGCCTTCTTTAATTCCGAGGAGAAGAACTTCACGAGCGCTTCTTCGGTCGGTGGCTCCGAAGTGACGATCTTCGTCTCATCCTTCATGTAATGTACCAGTTCCTCTGAATCGATATCAACCGTATCGAAGAATACACCTTCGTCGGTAATGATCTTGTAGGGGATGACCGAGATGTTCAGGTCTCTTAATACATGCTGTGGCAGATCGACCATTGTACTCGTTGCTATGATGACGGGTTTCTTTTTGATATATCTGCTGGCGGTACTCATAATGGAACCGGCCATCTCGCCTCCCTTTGAAAGGATCACTTTTGCGGAAGGAAGATATGCCAGGAGCATTTCCTCGAGCATGGCCCCTGATACAGGTTTTACAAGATAACCGTCAAAACCTGTGTTGTTGTAAAGTTCAATATTCTCTCCGCCTGCATTTGCGGTAAGGACGATGATCGGAGACGCTTCATTCATACCGCCCTTCTGTGTCCTTATACTCTCGTAACACTCTATACCGTCCATCTCCGGCATCAGATGGTCCATGAATATGACATCGTACCGGTTACGCAGGGTAAGAGCCAGAGCATCCTTTCCGGACATTGCCAGATCTATCGTCATGCCTGTCCCTTCAAGAAGCCTCTTCTCCACCTGCAGATTCATCTCATTATCATCTACTATGAGTATCCTTGCGGCAGGTGCGTGAAAACTGTGTTCAAACTTTTCCGAATTCGATATGGTGCCTGCCCCGGTTATGCTCAGATTCCCTATACGCTGTTCAGATGAAACACCCTGCCTGAGCTTAACCGTAAAGGTCGAACCCTGTGAATAAACGCTGTTCACGGTGACCTCTCCGTCCATAAGTTCCACGAGCTGCTTTACTATCGAAAGTCCGAGCCCTGTTCCTTCTATATGGCGGTTTTTCTCCTCATCAACCCGCTGGAATGTATCAAACAGGTGTGGCAGGGCTTCCGGCTTTATACCCATTCCGGTATCACTTACCTGGATCATCAGGAGGGCTTCTCCGCTGCCGGGAAACTCGCATTCCATATGCAGGCTTACAGAGCCTTCTTTTGTATATTTGACTGCATTATTCAGAAGATTGATAAGTATCTGCTTGATCCTGACTTCATCACCGAAAAGTGTTTCCGGGACATCCGGATCGATATCCACATTAAAACCCAATCCCTTCTCTTCTGCCTTGAGCCACATCATGTTCACTATCTCGGACAGAAGCGAGGCCACATTATAATTGACAGGCACGATATCCATCTTACCCGCCTCGATCTTGCTGACATCAAGAATATCGTTTATGAGTGCCAGCAGCATTTTTCCTGCGCCCTGGATGTTTCTGGCGTCCTTACGGATCTCATCGGAAGCATCCTCCTGCCTTAATATGAGCTCGTTCATACCGAGCACGGTGTTGATGGGGGTACGGATCTCATGACTCATGCTGGAGAAGAAGCGGTTCTGGGACCGGTTCATCTCCTCCAGTTCCTTTGTTTTTTCCTCGGCACTCTTTGTTTCTTTCTGTAATATCCTTGTCCAGAACGTGATCAGTATGGTAAGTACAAGAAATCCTATTATATACTGTGAATATGAAAAGACGTAATCCTTCTTCCTGGAATATCCGATCAGAACGTCGGGATGGTAATACGCGATCATCCCGCATATCATGAAGATCGCAGTATCCATCAGGCAGATTATGATCCTGAACTTTCCTTCAAGGACCATGATCAGATAGTATGCTCCCAGGAGGAACATGATCAGTGAACCGTTATCGATGCCTCCCTTTGCAAAGAAAGCAAATGGGCGCAGAATAAATACCAGAAAGAGAACAACTGCTGTTTTTGCGGTTTTTACCCTGTCTTTCTTTACAAAATAATAGAGGATCAGACATCCTGCCACAACTCCGCAAAGGGCAGCGACTACCGATATAAAAGGCTCCTGCATAAATATGCCGACAATAGCGGACGCAAGAAGGGCTGCAAGTTCACACACGGAAAACAGGATGAAGGTTCTGTCTTTTATATTGACAGACTGATCGAACAGATAATCCGAGAATCTTTTTCTCAGTTTTCTGATAGCATTCACTGGCCGCCCCTCCCTTCATAATGGATCATATTTTCAGGAAGGACCCTCTTCATGACGCGCTCAAATTCCCCTACATCTATCGGCTTTGCTATAAATCCGTCAAATCCCTCTTTTATGAACATTTCTCTGGCGCCGCTTAAGGCATTTGCCGTAAGGGCGATCACAACAGGCTCCTTTTTTGTCTCTGCGGCAACCTGTCTGATCTGCTTCATTGCCTCCACTCCGTCCATTCCGGGCATCATATGATCCATGAAGATGACATCATATTCCCCTTCCTCGAACTTTCTGACAGCTTCCTTACCACTTTCGGCCGTATCGGCAAATATCTTATATTCGCGAAGCATACCTGACGCAACAATAAGGTTCATCGGCTCATCATCGACAACAAGAGCCGAAACTCCCGTAAAGCGCAGATTCCCGTGATCCTCCTCAAGTGACCGGTCCCCGGTCTCGCCGTTAAGTATACGAACGACAGGAAAGCCGTACAGGGGCTTAGGCAGTACCGTTATCGCATCAGATTGTATATCCTCAGATCCCGGCCGGGCGTATACGACAACCTTATGTCCCTCCATGGACAGGCGGTCCATCACGCTCCTGTCATCCTCATATTCTTCCTGACCCATGAATATGTATGATATGTTCATTTCATCCGCCAGCTGTTCGAGTTCCCGGGCATTTTCGGCAGAATACAGCTTTATCCCAAGTCCGTTAGCCATATTTACGGCCATTGTCCTGAAGAACTCCCTGACTTCAGGTACCATGAACTTAACGGGCTTGGTATAGAATACAACGTTGGTGGATGCGGCATTATTTACCGACAGGCACGGAGCCGGGTCAACGATGGCCTGAGGGATAGATAACCTGACTACTGTCCCTCTTCCCCTTTCACTTTCAATACGCACAAATCCACCCATCTTATGAACAAATCCGTACACTATGGGAAGACCTATGCCGATCCCGCCCGTGCTTCGGTTTCGTTTTTTATTGGCCTGATACATGCCCCGGGACAGCCTCGACATCTGGGCGCGCGTCATGCCTGTCCCCGTATCCGTTACTTCGATCGTAAGGTTACAGCCATATTCCTGAAGGACGGTAAACACCTTTACAAGTATCCCTCCGCTTTTGGTGAATTTGACCGCATTTCCGAGAAGATGCCTGAACAGCTTACGCAGTTTTTTGATATCACCTTTTAGCATGGAAGGTGTGAGCGGATCAAGATCTATGATCAGTTCAAGATCACTGTCCGCATTTTCAGCCCTGTAATTCGATACAACATCGTTAATGAGGGAGATGCACATATAGTTTTCTTCCTCAAGCACAAGTTCTTTGCGTTTAATCTCCGTATAATCCTGGATATCCTCTATCTGATGCGCCAGACGAACCCCTGCATCCTGAATGGATACAAGCTCCCTGCTGTCATTGTTCTTTTGAAGTATGGCTGTCATCCCGCTTATAACATTTACCGGTGTTCTGAGTTCATGCGAGATATTTGACAGAAAATCCTCCATGTCATGACCGTTCTCCTTGACAGTTCTGATCCATTCCTCAATGCTGTTCTTCTCCGCTATACTGTGATTGATGTTAATCCGGCTGAGGATATACATGGCAGCGACCGTGCCGATATGAAATGCTATCCTCATCGTTTCGAAAGCACCTGAATCGAACCGATTGTCCCTGTAAAGGTAATAAAACTGGACGGCCATCATAATGCCATACTCTGCAAGGATCAGGTCCATCAGTATCATTTTCTTTGCTATTGTAAATGTTGCCATGAAGAGGACGATCACGACAGAAACATCGTAAAGGCTTGTTTCATGGATACCGTGATAGAAGACAAGAAATGCCGTGTAGACAAAATACAGGTTTATTCTGGAATTCATGTCCAGCTTTTGGGCAATGTGAAAATACCATATGGCTATCCCTCCCACAAAAACTATAAAGGGTACCCAGGCTTCCCAACTGCCGAAATAATTGATCAATATGCATGATATGGCTGCCAGCGTGACAATGGATACGATCAGACGTTCTCTTCTTATATCGTCCAAATTAACCTCCTCGTATCATGACGAAGATCATTACTATAGATCACAACTTGCGGGTTCTTCTGCGTTATCGCAAAAAGTCGGTAAAACAGCCTGTTTCGTGCTTCAGACTGATACAAAATTATATCATATCCGGAGTAAAATTAGAACAGGCCCGCCCTCATTGCTTCAGAGTAAAAAGGATAAGATAGATCACGACCGGATGAAGTATATAGACAAGGAGTGAGTGTCTGCCGAGCGTTTTAACTCCCGGAATCCCCATTTTCATAATCCTGCTGTCTGCTGCCGCATCGTTAATGACTTTATGAAGTGCATAACCTGATAAATATAAGAAATACCATGGCATAAGAGAAAAATAATCCGCTGACACAAAACCCGCTTCCATAAAACCCACAAAGGTCGCAATATAACCCTTGTAGAGGCCTTCAGGCAGATCTGCTCTCATCCATCCAAACCCCAGATAACCCACATTGATATTATATGTGAATAGAAAAGCGGCAAGCGCCAATACAAGCATCAGACGGCAAACCATTTTGGAACTCTCACATTTATCCTTGGCCAGCCTGTCCACCGGTATCGTTATAAGTATAGCTGTCCCGATAAATGTCAGAACTCCGAACACTATACGGATCCCCGGCAGAAATATGCATGTGACAAGAGTAATGACAAGACCTGCTCCAAATACGGTAAGTCCCGAACGAAGATGGTGGCGTCCAAGCGAAAAGCAGTACCCCGAGATCAAAATAAAGCTGATACAGATACTCCTTTCCCATATGTTAAAGACAGGCCCGTACAGTGCCTGTGCAGATATGGCCATACCAAAATAATTCAGGAGCCAGCATGTATGAAATGCGATCATACTGATTATTGCTAGTCCTCTTAATGTATCTATCAGATCATATCTTTTCATGATTAAGATAATATACTCTCCGGTTACATATCACAACAAAAAAGTCCAACATCATTGCAAAAGCAACAACATCAGACTTTGAGAGGCGACAACCAGATTTGAACTGGTGATCAGGGTGTTGCAGACCCATGCCTTACCGCTTGGCTATGTCGCCATAATGACTCCAAGGGGAATCGAACCCCTGACTCAGCCTTGAGAGGGCTACGTCTTAACCGCTTGACCATGGAGCCAAGTCAAAAGTAAACTCCCCGAGTTGGGCTCGAACCAACAACCCCACGGTTAACAGCCGTGTGCTCTACCATTGAGCTATCGAGGAATACATATATAGTATATGCAATATTTCAAAAAAAATCAATAGTAAATATGAAATTTTTTAAAAAAAATTAAATTAAGGCAATTATACCTTCAAAACTACACATTGACTACATCCGTTTTGGACATATCCTACAGGATAAGCCCTCGACCTATTAGTAACAGTCAGCTGCATGCATTACTGCACTTCCACCTCTGTCCTATCAACCTCGTCGTCTTCAAGGGGTCTTACAATCTTATGATTGGGATATCTAATCTTGAGGGGGGCTTCACGCTTAGATGCCTTCAGCGTTTATCCCTTCCAAACTTGGCTACCCAGCTATGCTTTTGGTAAAACAACTGGTGCACCAGAGGTTCGTCCATCCCGGTCCTCTCGTACTAAGGACAGCTCCTCTCAAATATCCTCCGCCTACGCCGGATAGGGACCGAACTGTCTCACGACGTTCTGAACCCAGCTCGCGTACCGCTTTAATGGGCGAACAGCCCAACCCTTGGG
>JAILLI010000151.1 GCA_024693225.1 Lachnospiraceae bacterium | reverse complement strand
CGAACAGTCGTTATAGACCGCATCCTCATATATAAGCCTCTGATGCTCTGTCAGAAGCTCCCCGTAAAAATCATACAGGAGATTTTTCCTGGCGATATTGTCCATAACATTCGCTATGATACAGCAATAAAAAAGGGCTGTCAAGTATTTTCTCTTGACAGCCCTGTGAATATCTCATCAGATGCTGGTCCTGACGATCTTGGGCTTGTAGCCGCTCTTCTCAAGCGTGTCGATTATCTTCTCTTTATGTTCCGTTCCGAACGCCTCAAGCGTTATGCGAAGCTCCACTGCGGCATTACGGTTTGTCGAAACAAACTGATTGTGCTCAAGCTTGATCACGTTTCCGTTTTCGCCTGCTATAACGCCCGCAACCTGCGACAGCTGTCCCGGCTTGTCGGGAAGCAGCACGGAAACCGTAAATATCCGGTCTCTCATTATAAGGCCCTGGGATACGACCGAAGACATGGTGATAACATCCATGTTACCGCCGGACAGTATCGATACTACTCTTTTATTCTTAACCTTTAAATGATCGAGTGCCGCGACGGTCAGAAGACCTGAATTCTCAACAACCATCTTATGATTTTCGACCATATCAAGAAATGCGACTATAAGTTCTTCATCCTTTACGGTAATGACCTTATCAAGGTTTTTTTGAACATACGGGAATATGACAGATCCCGGTGTCTTGACCGCGGTTCCGTCTGCGATCGTCGATACGCCTTCAAGTCCGACAACCCTTCCGGCCTCGAGCGAGGCTTTCATACATGCGGCTCCCTCGGGCTCAACGCCGATTATCTTTATCTTCGGATTGAGCAGTTTTGCAAAAGTCGCAACGCCTGCGGCAAGACCGCCACCTCCGATCGGCACGAGGATATAATCCACAACCGGAAGATCCCGGAATATCTCCATCGCGATGGTTCCCTGACCGGTTGCAACAGCCAGATCATCAAACGGATGTATGAACGTGTAGCCGTTTTTATCGGCAAGCTCCAACGCCTTGTCGCATGCTTCGTCATACACGTCTCCGTACAGTATGACCTCGGCCCCGAGTTCCTTTGTACGATTCACCTTGATAAGAGGCGTGGTCGTAGGCATCACAATGACTGCCTTGACGCCGAATGCCTTTGCGGCGTATGCAACGCCCTGCGCGTGATTCCCCGCCGAAGCAGTTATGATACCTTTCTTTCTGTCCGCCTCAGACATCGTGCTGACCTTGTAATAAGCGCCGCGAAGCTTATATGCTCCGGTCATCTGCATATTCTCGGGCTTCAGATATACCTTGTTTCCCGTTCTCTCGGACAGGTATGCCGAGTACACAAGCTTTGTATCCTTAGTTACTTCCTTTACGATCTCACTCGCTTCTTCAAATCTGTCAAGTGTGAGCAGATCACCTTTTACCGTATCGCTTTTTTTCTTCTTCCCTGTCGGCATCACTTTTTCCTCCCTGATCAGAGACTTAAGCATGTTCTTCCTTGTAGAACAGTGCTTTTACATAATCGTCGGCATCAAACTTCTGAAGATCGTCTATCCCTTCACCGACTCCGATGAATTTCACCGGGATTGACAGCTCGGACTGGATCGCTATCGCTATGCCGCCTTTTGCGGTCCCGTCAAGCTTTGTTATGACTATCCCCGAAACATCGGTGACCTCCTTGAACTGGCGGGCCTGGTTTACGGCATTCTGACCCGTGGATCCGTCAAGGACTATTAGGGTCTCCTTGCAGGCCTCAGGATATTCCCGGTCTATGATCCTGTTCATCTTGGCCAGCTCTTCCATCAGGTTCTTTTTATTGTTGAGACGCCCTGCGGTATCTATGAGCAGTATGTCCGTATCTCTTGACTTTGCGGAATTTACGGCATCATATACGACCGATGACGGATCCTGACCGTCTTTTCCTGTGATAATGTATGCGCCGGACCGCACAGCCCAGATCTTAAGCTGTTCGAGTGCCGCAGCCCTGAACGTATCAGCTGCCGCGACCGTCACTTTTTTCCCCTGCTGTCTGTATATCGAGGCAAGCTTCCCGACCGTGGTCGTCTTTCCTACTCCGTTCACACCGACTACAAGTACAACGGACTTACGGCTTTCAAATTCATAGTCGGCAGAGCAGGTTGACATCTGCTCTCTGACCTTATCGCACAGAAGGCTCCCGAGTTCATTCGGGGACTTGATACGTTTTTCCTTCGCATCACGACGAAGTCCGTCTATGATATTCTCAGTGGCTGTAACTCCTATGTCTGACATTATCAGAAGCTCTTCAAGATCATCATAGAAATCCTCATCTATCTCATCTCTTGAAAAGACCTCAGCCAGATCTTCATTTATCTGCGTACGGGATTTTGATAGTCCCGCAAAAAGCCTGTCAAAAAATGCCATATCAGTCTTCCAGTTCCTTATCTATGAGATTGACCGACACAAGTGCCGATACGCCTTTTTCCTGCATGGTGATACCATACAGCCTGTCTGCTTTTTCCATCGTCCCCCTTCTGTGGGTTATCACGATGAACTGAGTGTGCTCGGTAAGCTTGCCCAGATATCCGGCGAACCTTCCTACGTTCGACTCGTCAAGGGCCGCTTCTATCTCATCAAGAAGGCAGAAAGGCGACGGTTTAAGGTTCTGTATGGCAAACAGCAGGGCTATGGCGGCAAGAGCCTTTTCACCGCCCGACAGCATCAGCATGTTCTGAAGTTTCTTGCCCGGAGGCTGTGCATTGATGTTGATGCCTGCTTCGAGTATATCCTCGTCCTTGTTGATCTCAAGGGTTCCCTTACCGCCGGCAAAGAGTTCCTTGAACACCTTGTCAAACTCGGCGGCTATGAGCCTGAAGTTTTCCTCGAACTGTACCGTCATGAGCTTGTCAAGCTCCTCCAGTATGCCGATCAGGTCCTGTTCCGCTTTTACAACATCATCATGCTGGGTCTTGGTCAGTTCATAACGTTCCATCAGGACCCTGTAATCCTCGATGGCGTTGACATTTACATCTCCCAGCTTCCTTATGTCATCACGGAGTTTATAGATCCTCTTTCTCATCTCCTGCGGATCATCAAGGGTCTCATCCCGAAGCTCCGCCGCATGGGACAGAGTGATCTCATACTCATTCCACATATAGTTGATGCGGCTCTCCTGCTCGCTCTCGGTCTTTTCCTTCTGGGAATTTAAACGGTAGAGCTCCTTGTCAAGATCCGAACGCTTCTTTTCCACAGCTTCCCGCTTGTCAAAGAAGGTTTTCTGCCTGGCTGCAAACTCCTCCTTTGCGGCTATGGCCTCCTTGAGGGCTGTCTCGTTTTCATCGGCGGATCCCTTGGAAGCGGCAATGGTCTCTTTGATCTTAACGATGTTCTCCATCTTCTCCGCTATCTCTTCGTCGGTCTCGCGGATGCTCTTTTGAACCTCTTCAAGCTCCTTCCTGAGGTTTGTGACTTCGGCAAGTACACGCTCCACGTTCTGCTTTGCAAAATCCTGATTCTGCTTCTTCTGGGAAACGGCAAGATCAAGATCCGTCTTGGCGAAGACCTTTTCCGTCTCTATATCACGGAGCTTTTCAAGCTGGTCTCCGGATGCCTTGATCGTTTCATTGAGCTGCTTTTCTTTTTCTTCAGACAGGGCAAGTTCTTCCTTTGCGGCCGTCTCATCCGTTGCTATACCGGCCTCGGCAGCTTCCATCTGCTCATACTGGCGGGCAAGCTCTGCGTGTGCTTCAACCATTTCCTCCTTATGAGCCCTGGCTGCATCCACACTCATCTGAGCCGTATTCTGGGATATGTAGAGTTCCTGCAGTTTTGCCTTGTATTCCTCTATCTGCTCACGGATCTTCGTCCTCTCCTCCTTGGTGGCATCGATCTCATCCATGATGGATTCGATTGTATGAAGTCCTTTTTTGGCCTCTTCCTCGAGAGCATCGATCTCACGTTTCCTTCCGAGCAGATTGGATGAATTTTTAAACGAACCTCCCGCAAGTGCACCGCCGGGAGTCAGGTATTCTCCCTCGAGGGTCACTATACGAAGGGTATAATTATACTCCTTTGCAAGCTTTAAGGCATTTTCAACATTATCCATCACGATGATGGCACCTAAAAGCTGGCTGATGACATCATCATACTCGCTCTTTGCACTGACGAGTTCATTGGCCATTCCTATAAAGCCCGCGGCAGTTCTTACTTCGGGTTTATCGAACTCCCCTCTGTTCCGGGTCGTTGTAAGCGGCAGGAAGGTGGCTCTTCCGGCCTTGTTCTCCTTCAGGTACTCTATAAGACGCCGTGCAACGATCTCATCCTTTGTTACTATGTTCTGTATATTTCCGCCCAGCGCTGTTTCAATGGCCGTCTCATATTTGGGATCCACCTGCATGATATCGGCAACCACACCTATGATCCCGCTTATCTTTGACTTCTGCTCCATGACGCGCTTAATGCTGCTGCCGTATCCGTCATAGCGCTCTGCCAGATTCTTCAAGGTGTCCAGCTTGGACTTGAGGCCATGATAAGACATCTGGGCATCGCCAAGCTTTCTGTCAAGCTCTTCCAAAGTAGTTCTGAAGCCGCCCAGGGATTCTTCCATTGTCTCGCGCTTTGCATCTGCCGACTGGATATCGGAACAGATGGTATTGAGCTCGAGTGTCAGTGAATTGACCAGCTTATCCTGCTCGGCCTCCTCACTCTTTGCACTGATCAGCTTGGACTGTATCTCAGCCTTTCTTATCTTGTTCTGCTCGAGCATGGTCCCGAACTGGCCGAGCTTTGAGACGATCGCTGACCTGTCATTTAAAAGTTCTATGATCTCGTTCTTATTCTTTTCAACAACATCGCTTATCTGCCCGATCTCGGCCTGCAGGGCTTCAAGCTCGGATACGGCCTCATCGCGCTTTTTTTCAAGCTCTCCGGTTTCCTCATCAAAGGCCGTCTGCTGGACCTTAAGTCTTTGGGCCTCATCTTCCTTGGATCCTATCTCCTGCGTCAGGGTCTTCTCCCTGTTCTCGTAATGTTCCTTGGAATTATTGGCCGAATTGATCTTTTCCGACAGGACGTTGATCTCTCCCTCAAGCTTCTGCCGGAGGACGCTCGTTTCCGTAAGTTTGCTGCGTTTTTCCTCTATTGCCGCATCAAGCTCTCCTATCTTTTCTTCTATCTGGCCAAACTCCACTTTGATGCTCTCAAATTCGGCATCAGCAGCTTCAAGATCGGCAGTTGCGATCTCTATCCTGCCCTCACACTCTGAAAGGGCAGTCTTTGCCTTTTCATTATCTATGAGGAAGATATTGACATCGAGCTTCTTTAACTCTTCCTTTTTCTGGAGGTAATCCTTTGCGACAGCAGATTGCTTTTCAAGAGGTTCCACCTGTCTTTCCAGTTCCGCCAGGATGTCAGACACACGGACCAGATTTGCCCTCTCCTGTTCAAGCTTTTTAAGGGCCGTAGCCTTCCGTCTCTTGAATTTGACGATACCGGCGGCTTCATCAAAAAGTTCCCTTCTCTCTTCGGGTTTGCCGGACAGGATCTTGTCGATCTGTCCCTGCCCGATTATGGAATATCCTTCCTTACCGATACCGGTATCATAGAACATCTCTGCCACATCCTTTAATCTGCATGTGGCACCGTTTATAAGATATTCGCTCTCACCGGACCGGTAAACACGACGGGCTACGGTAACTTCCTCATAATCGATCGGAAGCGCATGGTCGGAATTGTCCAGTGTGATCGCTACATAAGCATAACCCATGGGCTTGCGCATCTCCGTACCGGAAAAGATAACATCCTGCATGGAGGATCCGCGCAGCTGCTTGGCACTCTGCTCTCCGAGAACCCAGCGGACTGCATCCGCAACGTTACTCTTTCCTGAGCCGTTAGGTCCGACAATGGCGGTTATACCGTTATGAAATTCAAAATCGATCTTGTTGGCAAAGGATTTGAACCCCTGCACTTCAATATTTTTTAAATACATCTGTCAGTCTCCGGCTCAGATATGCTTTACACCCAGCCTGTTCAGAATGGCATATGCGGCATTCTGCTGTGCAGCCTTCTTGCTCTTGGCGATCCCCGTTTCACTGATATCATCCCCCAGGCTTGCCTTCATGACATAATCCCTGTCATGCTCCGGGCCCCTTTCCTCGACCAGTTCGTACACAAGCTTCAATCCGCGATCCTGGGCATATTCCTGCAGGGTCGTCTTGGAATCCCGAAATCCTATCTTCTGTTCATAATCCGTGAGCACAAATCTGCCTATGAAATCCCTGGCACATTCAAAGCCCCCGTCAAGATATATGGCCCCGATGATCGCCTCAAAGACATCTGAAATAATGGAATCCCTGCCTCGCCCTCCGGAAGCATCCTCACCTTTTCCAAGCAGAACATACTTCCCGAGATCAAATCCGCTCCTTGCACAAAAAGCCAGGGTCGGTTCACAGACAAGCGATGCACGGAGCTTGGTCATCTCGCCCTCGCGCATCTTTTTATGCTTCTTGAACAGGAATTCGCTGACAACAAGCTCAAGGACCGCATCTCCCAGGAACTCGCATCTTTCATAGTCATCATGCCTGTTAAGCTTCAACTCGTTAATATAGGAACTGTGTGACAGGGCTGTCTGAAGATATGTACTGTTACGAAAGGAATAGCCTATACGCTTTTCCAGTTCCCTGTATCCGTCCGTATTGTTCATAGATAATGATCCTCTTTTCCCGGCTATCACAAATATAGAGCCCCGTTATATACGGAACTCTATCCGCCGAGTAACGATAAAAGTGTATGTTTAACTGATCGCAGCCCTGATCTGCTCTATGGCATCAGCAACCGTAACGATCGTCTCGGCATTATCCACATCTATCTCAATGTCGAATTCTTCCTCAACACCCATAATGATCTGATAGACATCAAGGGAATCTGCACCGAGATCGTCTATGAACTTAGTATCCATGGTGATCTCGCTCTCATCCACGTTGAGTACCTCTGTGATGATCTTTTTAAGCTTTTCCAGTTCCATGATAATATCCTTTCTGCTAATCTTTTATTATGATCTTGTCAGCAATGCGCCGGCTTATATCCTGTTCCTTGAACATCTCGCACTGCCTTATCGCATTGCTTATCTCCTTTTCGGTAGCGTTCCCGTGAACCTTGACTACCAGTCCGTTAAGACCCAGAAGAGGTGCCCCACCATACTCCGTGGCATCAAATCTGGCAAGTGCCCCTTTAAGCGACGGCTTGATGAGAAGACCTCCAACCTTCCCGCGAAGGCTTCCGAGAAGCGCTCCCTTTATCGTGGACAGCATCATTTTGCCGACTCCCTCATACATCTTCAGTATGACATTGCCTACAAAAGCCTCACAGACTATGACATCCGCCCCGCCGTTGGGTATCTCACGCGCTTCAATGGATCCGATAAAGTTGATATCGGGACAATTTGAAAGAAGAGGAAAGGTCTCTTTTACAAGCATATTTCCCTTCTCTTCCTCCGCACCGATGTTCACGATCGCAACCCTGGGGTTCTTAACACCGATGACATGCTCCATGTATATGGAACCCATCTTGGCAAACTGTACCAGATGAGAACTCCTTGCGTCAACATTTGCCCCACAGTCTATAAGAAGTGATACACCCATCGGGGTCGTTGATGGGATGAGGGGTGCAAGTGGCGGTCTCTCAACGCCCTTGATCCTTCCGACTATCAGCTGTCCGCCTACGAGTATGGCACCTGAAGAGCCTGCGGAAACAAAGGCATCCGCCTTGTTCTCCTTTACCAGATTCATTCCCTTTACTATGGAAGAATCCTTTTTACGCCTTATAGCCATGACCGGTGCCTCTTCGGTCGAAATCACCTCTGAAGCCTCGAGCAGATCCAGTCTGTCCTCGGGGTACTTTGCTCCCTCAAGTTCCTTCTTAATATCGTCCGTCTTACCGCAAAGCGTTATCTTTATGGATGAGGACGCCGAAAGAGCTTTGAGAGCTCCTTTTACTATCTCCTTAGGGGCATTATCTCCACCCATGGCATCCAGTACAACATGTACCATTATATCCCTCCTGTAAATCCTTATATACTATACAGGACATGTCCGCAAAAATCAAACAAAAAAACAAAGGCTTTCCGAGGTAGTCGGAAAGCCTTTATTTACAATGAAAAATCAGTCCTGAGGGATTATTTCTTTCTTATTATATGAGCCACAGGCCTTGCATACCCTGTGAGGAACCATAAGAGCTCCGCACTTGCTGCACTTAACAAGCGTGGGGGCCGTCATTTTCCAATTGGCTCTTCTTCTATCTCTTCTTCCCTTGGAAGATTTATTCTTAGGACAGATTGACACGATTAACACCTCCTTTAACGGATGTTTTCAAAGCGTACTTTGGTAGTATACATAGCATGG
>JAILLI010000134.1 GCA_024693225.1 Lachnospiraceae bacterium | reverse complement strand
AATATTGTGATAACCATTCCTGTGACCGATGAGGACAGGATATTGTTTGAGCAAAAGATCAGTGACCGTCATGATGATTTCAGGATCATCTATTCTGACGGATCTTCCGGCCATACGGATATCATCAGATCGGCATCAGCTGTAATCGGAATGATCGAGCCTTCAGCTGTTCAGGGATTGACACTACTTGAGTGGCTGCAGATCCCGTGGGCGGGAGTGGAGCAATACGTTCAACGGGCAGTTCTGCCCAAAAAGACCATACTTACAAATGCATCCTGAGCGTACGGTATATCCGTGGCGGAACATATGGTGGCCCTTACTCTTGCGCTGTCATGCCATCTGGACATCTACCAGCGGCAACAGGGACAGCATGTCTGGAAACAGCACGGAAGGGAGCTTTTTATAGGCGAAAGCACCGTACTTGTCCTGGGACTTGGTGATATAGGAGGCAATTACGCAAAACGCATGAAGTCACTGGGGGCATATGTTATCGGAATCAGCCGGTCGCGGGCAGGGCATTTGTCCGAACAGTAGGAATCCCGTGATATCTTTGATATAATCATCATGCATCACTTGCCGGGAACATAAAACAGGAATGAAGAGGATAAGGGAAAGGACGAAATGAGATACAGGACACTTGGAAAAACAGGGCTTAAGGTCAGCGAGATAGGATTTGGAGGAGAATGGCTTGAACGCCATGAGTTTGATGAATCCGTGGAGCTTATCAGATATGCTTCATCTAAGGGGATCAACATCATCGACTGCTGGATGCCCGATCCGAAATCAAGGGATATCATCGGAACAGCTATATGTGAGGATCGCAGGAACTGGATCGTGCAGGGCCATATCGGATCGACTTATCAGAACGGACAATACGTGCGTACGCGGGATATGAAGTATGTCATCCCGGCTTTTGAAGATATACTTGTCCGCATGAAGACAGACTATATCGATCTTGGAATGATCCACTATATCGATGCACAGGAAGACTGGGATCTGTGCATGAGAGGTGAATTCATAAAGTATGTTCACAGGCTTTACGATGAAGGAGTGATAAAGCATATCGGCCTGTCCACTCATAATCCCAGGATCGCAAAACAGGCGGTCGAAACAGGCTTTATTGAGATGATCCTGTTTTCAATCAATCCGGCATTTGATATGCGGCCCGCAACGGAAGATCTTGATTCCATGTTTGAAGGATATGACGGGGATTATTCGGGTATCGATCCGGAAAGAGCAGAAGTATACCGCCTCTGTGAGGAGAAGGAAGTCGGTATCACCGTTATGAAGGGGTTTTTCGGAGGAGCATTGTTTGATGCCAAAAGATCTCCCTTCGGAGTTGCATTTACCCCCGGGCAGTGCATCCACTATGCCCTGACAAGGCCCGGGGTGTCGTCGATCCTGTGCGGCTATGATACAAAAGAGCAGATCGATGAAGCGGTAGCTTATGAAACCGCAACTGCGCAGGAGATCGATTATGCTTCGGTCATAGCGAACGCACCGATGCATTCGTATATGGGTCAGTGTACGTACTGCGGCCACTGCAAACCATGTCCGGCCAATATAGATATCGCTATGGTCAACAAGTTTTATGACCTTGCCACAGCGCAGGAAAGGGTGCCTGAGAGCGTAAAGGCCCATTACGAGGCACTTGGCACAGGAGCGGCCGCATGTGTGGGATGCAGGAGCTGCGAGAGCAGATGCCCGTTTGGCGTCAAAGTGTCCGAAAGGATGAAAAAAACGAAGGAACTGTTCGGCTGTTAGACATAAAAAAGAGTGTAGAAAAGTATTATGATGAACGCTGTTGAAGAAGCGATTGTTTATGCGACTGTCATGCATCAGGGAAAAGTGCGTAAGTTCGGGGACACCTCCTATATCCTTCACCCCCTGGAGGTGGCACAGATACTGTCCACGCTGACAGATGATGAGGAAGTGGTCACTGCCGGGATCCTGCATGATATAGTAGAAGAATCCGACGGTACACTTGCGGAGATCGAAAAACGTTTCGGTAAGAGAGTGGCGGATCTTGTGTCAACGGATTCCGAAAACGAGTATCCCGGTGAAGAAAGAAGTGCAACCTGGAGACAGCGCAAGGAGGAAACCCTGCAGACCTTAAAGGCCAGCACGGATATCGGGGTAAAGATGCTCTGGCTTGCGGATAAGCTTGCGAATATCAGGTCGCTTGCCCGGATGTATTCGGAGATCGGGGAGGATATGTGGCACAGGTTTAACGAGACCGATCCCGAAAAGCAGTGCTGGTATTATAAAAGCGTTGCCGAGATGATAGAGCTGTCTCTCAACAAGACAGGGGCTTTTAAGGAACTTATCAAGCATATCAATTTCATCTGGCCCGGAACCTTTGACACGGAAAAAACAAGGTTTCGGAAATACAGGGAGGTTTCGGTGGAAGGCTGTGAGCTTCTCGGACAGGGTGCCAAAGGGGAAGTCTACCGTTATGATGAGGAGCTGGTCATAAAGGTCTTTAACGAAAGAAATACCTACCATGATGTGGAACATGAGATAGGCCAGGCCCGCAAGGCTTTTATACTGGGTATCCCCACGGCCATATCTTTCGGGATAGTTTCAGTCGGTAAAAAGTACGGTGCCATGTTTGAGATGGTAGATTCCGATACACTTTCGAGATGCATAGCCAGATCTCCCGGACAGGTTGAGCAGTATGCTGCCATCATGGCAGAACTTGCCGGAACCATCCATGGCATAAAAGTTTCCGCAGAAGATGGCTTTCCCAGCGTATATGACAGGCTGAGGAGGTATATAAGGGGAGGAGTGAGTCTTGAGGATGAGGCTCTGGGGGCAAGATGCATGAAGCTGATCGACGACCTTCCCGAGACATATACATTGGTTCACGGGGATTTCCATACCGGCAATGTTTTCCTGCAAAAGGGAGAGCCTCTGCTTATCGACATGGACAGGATATCCACGGGGCACCCTATAGCGGAGTTATCCGATCTTTATTATTTCTATGCGATACTGAAAGAGGATGATCCGGCCGCGGTCGAGAAATTCATGGGCTTTTCCTGTGATGTGGCAGGGCAGTTCCTTGACTGCTTCCTTAAGGCCTATCTCAAAACGGAAGATGAAGACAGGCTGCGCCCGGTTAAAGAGAAGGCGTCCCTGATAGGATACTCACGCCTTATCAAAAAGATCCGTAAAAAAGGGACTCTCACAGATGCAGACAAGGAAAAGATAAAAGGCTTTACGGAAAAGATAGCAGACCTTGTCGGGCGCCTTGATACCCTGACTTTTTAAGACCGGAGAATGAAAACGTTTTAATCCGTCTTCGCCCGGCGCTTGCGATAAACACAGATCAGGTATATGAGGGGAGGAAGATACATGACAACTCCCTGGATAAATGTGGTCGTGCCGAGGGCTGCATCCGCATTGTTAACGAATATGGTGGGAGTCTCGACTGCCGACACCTTCTGTCTTACCAGGAAAAAGCAGTAGAAGTTGTTTACCCAGTGAAATACCAGTCCGGCCTCCATCCCGCCTATGAGAAGGTTGCTTATATACATAGCGAAGGCTACGACAAAATATGAAGCAGCTCCCAGGATCATGTCGGCGCCGAATGAAAGAGTGGTCACCTCGGGATTGGAAAGATGCGCTGCCATGAAGAAGAGGGAGCTGATAAAAGCGAACAGGAGCCCTCGGGGCAATGCAGGTACCTCATTCCTGTAAGGGGCACGAAGAAAAAATCCCCGGAAGAATATCTCCTCCGTGGTTGTCTGGATCCAGACAAAGAGCAGACAGAATATGAAATTGACGGCAATGATGGAAACACTGTTGTTATCAAGGGAGAAATGCCTGTAATTGGGGGCTTCGCTCAGCAGTATGCCGGCAAGCATCAGAAGTCCTGCCACCAGGGCTCTTTTTATGTCGGGTTTCCGGTCTCTTCCGAAGAAAAAGGAGCGCAGTGACGTACGGCATAACCATCTTATAGAAAGTACACTGGCGACAAAAAAGCAGGCAAAAGGGATCATCGCAAAAAAAAGTCCCTTAAAAGGAGCCAGGATCATCCCGTCATCAAAGAGGGGAATAAAGTTCATTATCGTGGCCATGAGGCCTCCAAGAATGGCCCCCAGGATTAATGCCAATATGGCAGTTCCTATCCACCGCCCCAGGGGTGCTTCGTTCTCCTGCCAGCTTTTCTTCTCTTTTTTTGTTGACATCTGATTACCTTCTTTCGATTTGATGAAAATTCCACATCGGACAAGAGGATTATATCACATTTTTGCCCGGATGATATGGTTCGGATTGTTTTTTGACCTGTAAAATGGTTAAATAAAAAGGATAAAGTGAAGACAACAGCGTGCCGGCGTATTATAATTACAGTCTGGCGGGAGGAGACTTTGTCTATGAGTGATACTTACAAAAATATACTTGGTATGATCACAAAGAGCGGTATGACCGGTATTTCGGCATATATAGCCGCGGGGATAGCCATGGTCATAGTCGTCCTCGTTGTGCTCGTTCTGTACGTAGTGGCCTTCAAGCTGCTGATGAAGCTGACAGGTGCCTTCTTTTCCACGATCAAGAAGAAAAGGGGGAAGAGGATACACATAGTCTTTCTCGAAAAGATAGCAAGTTTTTCCGTAGGTGTCATCATAATCGTGTCACTGCTTGGCTGGAAGAACATCGGCGGATCCCTGCTCGGAAGTGCTGCCGTTATTACCGCTATCGTCGGTTTCGCTTCGCAGGATGTCATAAAGGACGTGATCTCGGGTCTTCTGATAAGTATCTACAGACCTTTTGATATAGGAGACCGGATCGAGCTCGAGGACGGAACGGTGGGCATAGTCGAGAGCATAACCATGCGCCACGTTGTCATCATCAGGATAGACACACTCAGGGTGGTGATCCCGAACAGCAGGATCAATGCCGCCACCATAATAAACTACAGCTTCGGGGAGATAGAAAGATCCTGCCTCTTCAGGTTCCCGGTCGGTTATGAGAGTGACATCGAAAAGACCAGACAGATAATATCCGATGCGATAAAGAACAGCCCGTATTCTATCCCCGGGAAAAAGCAGAAGGACGGGTCCATGGATTACGGCAATGTCTATTTTCTTGAGATCGCCGGTTCTGCCCTGATCATGGCTGTCACAGTATACTACAGTTCAAGCGTGCCCAGCGAGAAGCTCAAAGACGATATAAACACCCGTGTATTTAGAGCTCTCGGGGAAAAGGGCATTGACATACCTTACGATCACGTGGCTCTTGTAATGAAAGACGATCCTCAGTCGTAGTGTTTTAATAAGGGGATTATAACCGATATGTATTCCATAAGACTGGAACTGGGCCGTGAACTGGAAGATCACCTCTTTCGCCGTATGCAGGCAAAAGAGGAAGAAGAGGAGAGGGCGGCACAGGAATACAGGCAAAAAAAGTCCTGGCTTTTACGTAAAATAGGGAAGTTGTCCATACACTTAGGGTTCCTTGCCGGAATCTTAATTTTTGCGTTCGCAGATCACTCAAGTTATGAGAAACTGAAAGCTCTTGAGGAAGAGATCGCAGCCAGGCCATTCATATATGATGCACTCCCGCTGGTGGATTTTCGGGTGCTCGATGAGGCCAGGGAGGAGGCTGCCCAGCTCGAAGAACTCAAAAAAACCCAGTATTATGCCGTGGAAAACGATGATACGGCAGGTATGGATGAGGAGGTCATAAGCAAATACGGCATAGTCATCGATATGAATGAAAATACCATACTTGCGACAAGGGAGGGGAAAACGCGCATCAGTCCGGCTTCCATGACCAAGATCATGACGGTGCTCGTTGCTGCGGAGAACATCGCCGAAGATGCCCTTGAAGATAAGTTCACGGTTACCCCCGAGATCAATTATTACTGTTACAGTCACGGCTGCAGCAAGGTAGGCTTCGAGGATAATGAGACCGTTACTGTGGCGGATCTCTTCTACGGGACCATACTTCCTTCCGGAGCCGATGCTGCTATTTCGCTGGCAACATATGTCGCCGGCAGCCAGGAGGCTTTTGTCGATCTTATGAACCAGAAGCTGGAGACCCTGGGACTGTCCGAAACAGCTCATTTTACAAACTGTGTGGGACTGTATGCAGAGGATCATTACTGCACCTGCTACGACATGGCCATGATACTCCGTGCGGCTGTAGCCAACCCCTTCTGCAGGGAAGTGTTGTCCACAAGAAAATATACGACCACATCCACAGACCAGCATCCCAACGGTATAGAAATTTCCAACTGGTTCTTAAGGAGGGCTGAGGATAAGCCCATAGGAGGGACGATAACATGTGCCAAGACCGGATTTGTCAAGGAATCCGGAAACTGCGCGGCAAGCTATGCCACGGATGACAAGGGGTGCGACCTGATCGTGGTCACGGGGATGTCCACCAGCAGCTGGAGATGCATATATGATCATATATCTCTTTACAGGAAATATATGCCAGGCTTCGACCCTTCGACAGCGGATTCGGCCGCAGAGACCGCCGAGGCAGAGGGGGATGATGAAGATAACTAAAAAAAGGAAATATGAAAGGTCTGCGGAATATATATTTATGAGGATATAAAGCCGGTCACGACAGGTCATCCTTAAGGAGATCATCCGGACCGCGCTGTTACAGATAATGAGAATACGTGAAGAGATAGAACAATGGGAGGAACAGTACCTCTCCCCATATGCTTCAAAGAGCAGGGATTCTCTGGGGAGAGATGTTCCGGAAGAAGAATGCGATATAAGACCTGTATACCAGAGAGACCGGGACAGGATCCTGCACAGCAATTCCTTCAGAAGGCTCAAGGACAAAACACAGGTGTTTCTGGCACCGGAGGGTGATCATTACAGAACACGTCTGACCCATACCCTTGAAGTTTCACAGAATGCAAGAACCATAGCCAAGGCCCTGCGGCTTAACGAGGATCTTACCGAGGCCATAGCCCTCGGTCATGATATAGGCCATACCCCCTTCGGGCACGCGGGAGAGAGGGCCCTTGACAGAGTATGCCCTGAAGGCTTCCGCCATAATGTCCAGTCAGTCCGCGTGGTAGAGGTGCTCGAAAAGAGAGGGGCGGGTCTTAATCTTACCAAAGAGGTAAGGGACGGCATACTTAACCATAAGACCAAGGGTATGCCCTCGACACTCGAAGGCAGGATAGTGAGGTTCTCCGATAAGATCGCCTATATACATCACGATATGGATGATGCCATAAGAGGAAAGATACTGAAAGAGACCGATATTCCAAAGGAACTTCGGAACACCCTCGGCGATACGACCACAAAGCGGTTTGACTGCTTTACCCACGATATAATCAGGAATTCGGAAGGTAAAAACGATATATGCATGTCCGATGAGATCGGGGAAGCCATGAAGGAACTTCGGAAGTTCATGTTCGAGATGGTATACACCAATCCCCGGGTAAAGGGTGAGGAGAGCAAGGCGGAACGTCTCGTGGAGTTCCTCTACGAATACTACCACCATGATCCCGACAAGCTCCCGAAAGAATACAGGGATCTTGTCAGGAACACGGATACCAGCCTTGAGAGAGCCGTATGCGATCACGTATCCTCAATGTCAGACAGATATGCCGTCAGCATGTTCAATGAACTCTTCCTGCCGAGCTCCTGGAAGGAAATGTAAAATGTAGATAGAAGGGGCCCACGAAGTGGGAAGAAGTCTGTCTACACCGCGAGCCCCCATCGCCGTCAGGCGATCCAAATGGGCGAGCGTCCTATGTCATAAGGTGTCATCGAAGATGACGGATTTCTAATAGATTTTGATGCAAAGGTTTGTGTTATGTACTATCCCGATGAGGTCATAGAGGAAGTCAGATTACGAAACGATATAGTCGATGTTATCTCATCATATGTGCGTTTGAGCAAGAAAGGCAGCAACTACTTCGGCCTGTGCCCTTTTCACAGTGAAAAGACCGGATCCTTCTCGGTGACTCCTTCCAAGCAGATGTTCTACTGCTTCGGCTGTCACGAAGGAGGGAATGTCATATCCTTCATACAGAAGTATGAGAACATGACCTTTGGAGAGGCTGTAAGGCTGCTCGCCGACCGCGCAGGCATGAGCCTTCCCGAATCCGACGACAGGGCCGCAAGGGAGAAGGAAAACCGGAGAGCCAGACTTCTTGAGATAAACAAGGAAGCGGCAAAATACTACTACTCGCTGCTCCGCAGGCCTGAAGGCAGACACGGAATGGATTATTTCCTCCAAAGGAAGCTTACGGAGGAGACCATGCAGCGTTTCGGTCTCGGTTTTGCCAGACCGTCAAGGAACGAGCTGCTGAATTATCTCAAGAGTAAGGGATACCCGGATGAGATCCTGAGCCAGAGCGGACTTTTCAACTTCAGTGAAAAGGAAGGAATGACCGATAAGTTCTGGAACCGGGTCATGTTTCCCATAATGGATGCCGCTAACCGGGTGATAGCTTTCGGCGGCAGGGTTACCGGAACAGGGGAGCCCAAGTATCTCAACTCACCGGAGACTTTGATATTTGAGAAGAGCCGTAACCTTTACGGGCTTAATTTTGCAAAATCGTCAAAGGCAAAGAATATCATAATCTGTGAAGGCTATATGGACGTGATAGCCATGCACCAGGCCGGTTTCGATCAGGCGGTGGCAGCGCTCGGAACGGCTTTTACCTCCGGTCATGCCAACCTAATAGCCAGGTATGCCAGGGAGCGGGTGCGGCAGGATGAGATAGCAAGATACAAGGATGTGCTCATATGTTTTGACTCGGACGGCCCCGGAGTTGATGCCGCCTTAAGGGCCCTTTCCATGCTGCGGGAGGCAGGCCTTGCTGCCAAGGTCATCAATATGCAGCCCCACAAGGATCCGGATGAGTTCATCAAGGCACTTGGTGCCGAGGAGTTTCAAAAGCGGATAGATGATGCCGAAAACGGTTTCATGTTTACGATCAGGATGCTCGAGGCCGAATACGACATGAAGGATCCTACCGGAAAGAGCCGCTTTATAACTGACGTATGTTCAAGACTTGTGCGCATTGAAGATCCGGTGGAGCGGGAAAACCTTACCGGACTTATAGCATACAGATATGATGTTTCCGTTAATTCGATAAATGAAGTGACAAAGAAACAGGCATTGGCAGTGGAGAATGTCAGGACCGTCCCTGTACCGATACCCACGCGTAACACCGGAAAGGGCATAAATGATGCCGCAAAGACCCCGCAGAGCAAGCTTCTGTCGTGGCTGGCCGAAGAGCCGGATATCTATGCAGTGGTAAAAAGGTACATATCGGCGGATGATTTTGCGGATCCTTTATGCCGAAAGGTGGCACAGATCCTTTTCGCCCAGCTTGAAGAGGGCAGGTGCGATCCTGCAGGGATCTTTTCACAGATCGATGATGAAGAAGAGGCAAAGTTTGTAGCCGAGGCGCTTCATCAGAGTGTGGGAAACCTGGAAACTGTGCAGATAAGAGAGACTGCACTCAAGGATCTGATGCTCAACATCAAGCGGCTGTCTCTTACCCGAAGTGACCGCAGCGATAATGATTTTGACACCATCATAAAGATACGCAAAGAGATAGAGCAGTTGGAAAGAGACAGGATAGTTTTACAGTAATACGGGATAAGAGGAGTGATACCGAAAATGGAAGAAGAAATGCAGAAAAAGTTTGAAGAGCGGCTCATTGAGCTCAAGGCCTTTGCCAAGAAGAAAAAGAATGTGCTCGAGCCGTCGGAGATCGCTGATTTTTTCAGTGATTATGAACTGACAGAGGACAACTTTGACAGGATCTACGAATTCATGGAGCAGAACGGGATCGACCTGCTGCGGATCGTCGAGGTTGAGGAGGAAGATGTTCCCGATGATGAGATCGACCTTACAGAGGAAGAAGAGGTTGATGTTGAGAACATCGATCTGAGCGTCCCGGACGGCGTATCCATTGAGGACCCCGTGCGCATGTACTTAAAGGAGATCGGAAAGGTGCCCCTTCTGTCGGCAGAGGAGGAGATCGATCTTGCCAAGCGTATGGAAGACGGAGATGAGGAAGCCAAGAAGCGGCTGGCCGAGGCAAACCTCCGACTGGTCGTATCCATAGCCAAGCGTTATGTTGGACGTGGAATGCTTTTTCTTGATCTGATCCAGGAAGGTAACCTGGGTCTCATCAAGGCGGTTGAAAAATTTGATTACACCAAGGGATACAAGTTCAGCACCTATGCAACATGGTGGATCCGCCAGGCCATAACCAGAGCCATAGCTGATCAGGCAAGGACCATCAGGATACCGGTTCATATGGTGGAGACCATAAACAAGCTTATCCGTGTCAGCAGACAGCTCCTTCAGGAACTTGGCAGGGAGCCCACCCCTGAGGAGATAGCGGAGGAGATGAACCTTCCCGTTGAGCGTGTACGGGAGATACTCAAGATATCACAGGAACCTGTCTCTCTTGAGACACCTATCGGTGAGGAAGAGGACAGCCATCTGGGAGATTTTATCCAGGATGACAATGTTCCGGTACCCGCGGAGGCAGCAGCATTTACACTGCTTAAGGAACAGCTCGTGGAGGTCCTTGAAACACTTACCGACAGGGAGCAGAAGGTACTGCGTCTGCGCTTCGGCCTTGATGACGGAAGGGCCCGCACGCTTGAGGAAGTGGGCAAGGAGTTCAAGGTTACCCGTGAGCGTATCAGACAGATCGAAGCAAAGGCACTGCGCAAGCTCCGTCATCCGTCCCGCTCCAAGAAGCTTAAGGATTATCTGGATTAGTATATGGCACTCTTATCGGACAGGTTAAAGGCTGTAGCTGAAATGATCACACCGGGTATTCCGGTGGCAGACATAGGATGCGATCACGCGTATCTGCCCATCCACCTTGTAAAGGAGGGCATCTCTCCGCATGTGATCGCCTGTGACATCAACAAGGGCCCTGTCTTACGGGCCAGGGAAAATGTCAAAGAAGTGCAGCTTGAAGACAAGATCGAGGTAAGACAGGGAAACGGTCTTTTGGCCATAGAGCCCGGTGAAGCAGAATGCGTTGTCCTTGCGGGTATGGGCGGACCTCTGATGGAGGAAATTCTTACCGCAGGAGAAGAGGTACTCGGACGTGTTTCGGAGATCATTTTGGAGCCCCAGTCCGAGGTCGGTGCTCTCCGGCATTTCCTGCAGGATAAGGGCTATCGTATCATCAGCGAGAACATGATCAGTGAGGAGGGTAAGTTCTACCCGATAATCAAAGCTGTGCCGGGGACCATGGACTGGGGTCTCGAGATATATTTCAGGTACGGAAAGATCCTTATTCGGGAGGAAAACCCCGTACTTCACGAGTTTTTGCTCCGTGAAAAAAAGCACTGCAGCGACCTTTTAAGGGAACTCGCACAAAATGAAGACATCCCGCATGTGTTTGTGAGGATGGAGGAAGTAAAGACCGATCTGGCTCTTAATGCGGACGCACTTGCTATAGTGTCCGAGCCCGGCCTGTTCGAGAATAACAGAATCATTTATTAAAAGGGGTGGTCACATGAGAAAAGTAACCGTTACGTTTCAGAACAATGAGTATGAGTATGAAGTCGGTACTACCTACGAGAAGATCGCAAAGGATTTTCAGAAGGATTTCGAGGCAAAGATAGTCCTCGTGGCAGTGGACGGAAGACTGAGGGAGCTTCACAAGATACTGTCGAATGACTGTACTATAGAATTCATAACACTGTCCGAAAAGATAGGAATGGAGACCTACAGGAGAAGCGCGACCTTCCTTCTTGTAAAGGCGGTACATGATGTGAT
>JAILLI010000087.1 GCA_024693225.1 Lachnospiraceae bacterium | reverse complement strand
AGCTGATGCCGATCTGATGATATCCGTATGGCCGGAAGATCCGTCAGAATAGATGATCCTGAAATCATCATGACGGTCACTGATCTTTTGCTCAAACAATATCCTGTCCTCATCGGTCACAGGAATGGTTATCACAATATTCTTCATTGTTTTCCCCGGCAGATCATGCTAGGCATCTGCCGCTTCACATATCATGTCAATACATTTTTCGATGCCCAGTGACGAGCTTTTTACGCAAAGGTCATAATAATCGGAATTACCGAACTCCGTGTTCGTATAATGCTTGCAGTACTTCTTCCTGGCTCTGTCCACGGTATGGATGTCCTCAAGTATCCTGTCTTCGGAAACACCCGGCATCCTTTCCTGAAGTATGCGGATACGGAAACGCAGTGATGCCGCAACAAATACATGAAGCGTCCTGTCGAACTCCTGTAATATGATATTCGCATTACGGCCGACTATGACACATCTGCCCTTTTCGGCGACTCTGCGTACCGCTTCCCTCTGGGCGTTGAACAGTCTTTCGTCGAGGGGTTTGTTGTAAAAATCAAACAGGCTCTGACCGAATCCGAATTCCGTCGGAACCTTCTCGTCATACCTGCTTACCTCCTGCGGGGTCAGGCTTCCACTCTCAAGGGCTGCCCGCAGTATCATATCCTTATCACAGTAATAGTATCCGAGTCTTTTAGCCACAGCCCGGCCGATCGTGCTTCCGCCTGCACCGAACTGTCTGCTGATGGTGATGATGTTTTTCATGAATGCCTCCGTTATAAGACCTTGTTCAGGAAATCGATCGTCCGCTCTTCCCTGGGATTGAGAAGAACTTCCTGCGGTGTGCCTTCCTCAACTATATATCCGCCGTCCATAAAGATAACCCTGTCGCAGACTTCCCTGGCAAATCCCATTTCGTGTGTGACGATCACCATCGTCATGCCTTCTGAAGCAAGATCCTTCATGACCTGGAGGACCTCTCCCACCATCTCGGGATCAAGTGCCGATGTGGGCTCATCAAACAGCATGATATCCGGCTGCATGCAAAGAGCCCTTGCAATGGCTACCCTCTGCTTCTGTCCGCCGGAAAGCTGGCTTGGATAGCTTTCTTCCTTTTCGGCAAGCCCGACCTTTTCGAGCATCTGTCTGGCACGGTTTACCGCTTCTTCCTTTGAGCATTTTTTCAGCTGTACGGGTGCCAGTGTCAGGTTATCAATTATGTTCAGGTTATTAAAAAGGTTAAAGTGCTGGAAAACCATTCCGATGTTTTCCCTGACCTTGTTGATATTGATATCCTTTGAGGTGATATCCGTGTCGTCGATCACGATCTTTCCGTCCGTGGCCTTTTCCAGTCTGTTCAGGCAGCGAAGGAATGTGGATTTTCCCGAACCGGAAGGGCCGATCACGCATACCACTTCCCCCTTATGCACTTCCACGGATATATCCTTAAGAACCTCAAGGGCCCCGAAACTCTTTTTAAGATTATCAACTTTGATCTTAACAACGCCTTTATCTGCCAACGTTAAGCCTCCTTTCAACCACCTTTGCACTCCTTGAAAGGATAGTTATGACAATGAGATACATTACGCCAACGATCGCCCACGTCTGGAAAGACATGAACGTATTGGCCTGGACATTCTTGGCCGTATTGACGAGCTCCGGAAATCCGATGACGGAAAGTATCGACGTGTCCTTGAGCGTGATGATGAACTGGTTGATAAAAGTGGGGATCATCGTTTTGATCGCCTGCGGAAGAACAACCTTTCTCATTGACATACCGTATGTCAGTCCCAGCGAACGTGCCGCTTCCATCTGTCCTATATCGACAGACTGTATCCCGGCTCGTACGATCTCAGCCATGTATGCACCGCAGTTCAGTGCCAGACACATGGTACCTGCCTGCAGTGCCGTCAGCGTTATCGAAAATCCTCCTATTATCGTGTTGAAGAAATAGGGGATACCGAAGTAGATGAAAAACGCGAGTACGATCATCGGAACACCGCGGATAACATCGACAAACACCTGCGATATGACATTGCAGGCCCTGTTTTTCAGCACACCCATTATGCCGAAGATCATTCCGATGATGCAGGCAAAGAACAATCCCAAAAGTGCCAGGAGAAGCGTCCGTCCCATGGCTATAAGAAGCATTGTTCCGTATACTGTGATAATTTTAATCATTGATCTTTCCTCAAATCCCATAAATACCCGGACCGGGCAGACTGTGCTGCCCGATCCGGTATTTTATCATTCGCCGAGATACTTTGCGATTATCTCATCATATTTGCCGTTTGCCTTGATATTCTTAAGTCCGGCATTGAACATATCCACAAGCTCCTGGTTTGCGCTGTTGAAGATCGCAAATCCGTATGCCGCAGGATCATTTCCCGTTCCGTCAACGAGCTTCATTGCGATGCCTGTATCCTTGATGTTTGATGCCATGATGGGCGTATCATCAAATACTGCCGCAACCTGTCCGCCGACGACCGCCTGGTACATTGTCGGTGAATCCTCAAAGTATGTGATGTCAAACTTGTACTGATCCTTTAAACTTTCAGCGTATGTTGCACTCATTGTACCTGTCTTGACCGCAACCGCCTTACCTTCAAGATCCTCAAATCCCTTGATGTCCGATGAAGCTTCTACTGCCATGCACTGGTTTGCATCATAGTATCCGTCGGAGAATATCCATCCGGATTCTTTTCTCTCATCGGTGATGGAAGCGCCGGCGATCATACCGTCAGCCTGTCCTGCCTGGCATGCTGCAATGGATGCATCCCATCCGAGTACCTGCACTTCATACTTAAAGCCCTGATCCTCGGCTACAGCTGCAAGGATATCCATATCGATACCTACAAAGTCCCCGTTGTCATCCTTGTACTCAAAAGGCTTGAACGCCGTGTCGGTTGCGATCTTCCAAACCTTTCCCGATGCGTCCCCCCCGGCTGCACCGTTATCAGCTGCCGCAGGAGCATCAGCCGCAGGGGCCTGTGGTGCGGCTCCACATCCCGTAACCGCCAGCATCAGACATGCTGCCATCATAAACAGAATTCTTTTTTTCATAATAAAACTCTCCTTTCTTTTTGGCATTCATCCACGAATGCCTTTACAAGTAACATGCTCTCCCTGTTATTACTGTAGGAAAACTCGGGATGCCACTGCACCCCTATCGCAAATCTGTGATCTTTCACAGCAATTGCCTCAACCAGTCCGTCAGATGATACGGCCATCTGCACTACCTTCGGAGACAGATCCTTAACGGCCTGATGGTGGTAACTGTTCACTTCATGGATCCCCGCGCCGATGATATCGGCAAGGATAGTATTTTCAGCCACCTCCACACTGTGTACGGGCCTGTCATACGGCGGCTCCATATGATGCTCGACCGTACTGTCGTATTCGGTCGGAAGGTCCTGATAGAGCGTTCCACCGAGGTGTGCGTTCATGAACTGTATCCCGCGGCATATCCCCAGAAGCGGTTTGTCATCCGCAAGGCATCTGTCAAGAAGATATCCCTCCATCGCATCCCTTGCCGGACACGTTGCGGCGCATGAACTGCTTCTTACGGCACCGTATACTTCGGGCGAAACATCATGACCCCCGGTAAACATTATACCGTCACACAGACTGTATGCATCAGAAAGTTCCGATACGTCTCCCGTAAGCGGGAGCATGATCGGCAGCCCTCCGCACTTTTCCACGGCTTTCATGTATCCGGGAAGCATCCAGTAGCTGTCTTTTTCATCATCATATAAAGT
>JAILLI010000075.1 GCA_024693225.1 Lachnospiraceae bacterium | reverse complement strand
TTTGTGAGGGAATATCTCTACGTGTACCGATATAAGCAGGAACACTTTGCCGGACACCCGGTTTGCTCCTTTTTTATTTGATTTTATCAGGATACATATATATAATCATAAAAGCACATGCCACGGAGACAGAATATGAACGACACCGGTAAATGGACCGAGCTCGCCGAGCTCTTCAAGGTTTTCGGAGACAGCTCCAGGATCAGGATACTGTACAGGCTCCTTGAAAAGGAGTATTGTGTGCAGGATCTTGCGGAGGATCTTGAGATGACACAGTCTGCCGTATCCCACCAGCTGAAGATACTGAAGATGAACAAGCTGGTGCGCTGCCGCAGGGACGGAAGGCAGATGTTCTACAGCCTGGCCGATGACCACGTGTCCACCATCCTTTCCATGGGAAGGGAGCATATAAACGAATTATGATAAAAGTATTCCTGTGCGAGGATGAGTTCGTCGTCCGCGAAGGTATCAAAAACAACATAGACTGGGCCGGCAACGGCTACGAATTTACAGGGGAAGCTTCCGACGGTGAGCTTGCCCTTCCTTTGATCAGAAAGCTTGAGCCCGATATCATCATCACCGATATCAGGATGCCCTTTATGGACGGGCTGGAGCTGTCACGTATAGTAAAAAAAGAACTCCCTTTTTCGGAGATAGTGATCCTGTCGGGATATGAGGAATTTGACTATGCCAAGCAGGCCATAACCATCGGCGTCGCCGAGTATCTGACCAAGCCCATTTCCGGTGACGATCTTTTATCTGAACTCAATTCACTCCGGGAAAGGATCGTAAGATCCAAGGAAGAGAGAGCCTTAAAAGAGCAGTTTAGAAAAGAGATGGAAGAGAATGACCGCAGGGAGAGGAGCGGCCTCTTTGATCATCTTGTATCCGGAAACTGCACGGTGACAGAGCTTCTTGACAGGGCAGGAAAGCTGGGAATGGATCTTTCGGCTGTCTGGTACAACGTCATCCTCCTCTTTATCAAGTCGGAGCACCACGAGGTTGAGGAGTATTCGAAGAGCTATGTCACCATAGATGAAAAGATAAACAGCCTCCTTGAAGGGAGCGGCTGTATAGGCTTTGACCGCGATCTTGAGGGTAAAGCCATACTTATCATGGCCGATTCCGAGGAGGAACTGGAAAAAAGACAGGCTTCATTCATAAAAGAAGCCGGTGATGTGTTCAGGGATTACGAGCACGTAAGGTATTACGGCGGTATAGGGAAAAAGGTAAACAGACTGTCCAAGCTCAATCTGTCATATGAAGAAGCCGGACGGGCCCTGGCCAACAGGTTCTTTGTTTCGGATAACGGCTTCTTTACAGCCGGCGAACACAGCGGGATGAAGGCACCGTCAGACGAAAGCTTTGATATGAGTGCTATAGATGCCAGGCATATAGATAAGAGCAATGTGATGAAATTCTTAAAACTCGGAAATGCGGAAGGCATCCCCTTTTTTGTGGGCGAGTTCTTGAAAAATGTCGGGGAGGATGCTCTCAATTCCTTCATGTTCAGGCAGTATATAGCCATGGATGTCTTCTTTGCCGTCTCGGGCTTTGTTGCCGAGCTGGCCGGAGAAAAGGAGGGTGTTCTGATACCGGAGCTCACAAAGGAAGCCCTGTCCGGAGCCGATACCGTCACGGGTTATATCACAGATATAATAAGCCGGGCCATGCGCTACAGGGATTCCGTCGCAACGAACAAATACAGGGATATAGTCGACCAGGCGGTTAAATATATAGAAGAAAACCATTCGGACGTGGAGCTGTCCCTTAACCAGCTCGCAAGCTACGTGAACGTCTCACCCAATCACCTGTCGACCATCTTTTCCCAGCAGACGGGTCAGACCTTTATCAAGTACCTTACGGAATACCGTATGAACAAGGCAAAAGAGCTTTTAAGGTGTACCAATATGAGGTCCAGTGAGATAAGCGAGGCTGTCGGATACAAGGATCCTCATTATTTTTCATATATGTTCAAAAAGACGGTCGGGATGACGCCGACAAATTACAGGGGTGGCAGGGAAAGCGAAGAGGATGACTGATGAAGAAGATCCGCGAATACTACAGCAACACATCCCTTTCCACAAAGATCCGCATATCCTACCTCCTGTTGGCGGTGCCGCTCGTTCTTCTCATCGTGGTCTGTTTTCTGATGATGCAGCGCTCATCCCGCAAGTACAGCGAGATGATCAGGTCCGCAGCTCTAGCGGGCGATTTTTCTCTAGATTTCAAAAAAGACTTCGATTACGAAACATATCTTCTGATCGTGGGAAACAAGACTGTGGAAGAATCCAAGCTCGATGAGCTTATCGTCGATGCAGACACGGTCGTTGACGGCCTGATCGAGATAACATCCAATACCGACAACCTGACAAGGCTCAAGGGCGTCAAAAAATACCTTGGGAATCTGCGCAAATATAAGTCCAGGATAGAATACAACCTTACGGTCAGTGATGATTATGAGGCCAATATCGAGATATGGGAGAATGATGTCCAGATAGTGACATCCCTTATCAGGGAAGAGATCTTTCAGTACATGTTCTATGAGATAAGGGACATGCAGGCCGAGAAGGCGGAGATGGACCGCTTCTACAACAGAGCCATGACCGGTACCCTCATGTCCTTTCTGATACTGACCCTGATGGTGGCCGCTTTTTCCATATACCTTCCCATGAGTTTTACCAGACCCATCACAGATCTTGTCCAGGTCACGGACCGGGTATCAAAAGGAGACCTTTCGGCCCGAAGTTCCAACGATTCGCGCGATGAGGTGGGAGTATTGTCCCAGTCCATGAACCAGATGATAGAGAAGATCAATGACCTGCTCTCACAGATCACCAAGGAGCAGATAAGGATCAGGGAGGCCGAACTCGAACTCCTCCAGTCCCAGATAAATCCCCAC
Organism: Lachnospiraceae bacterium; assembly: GCA_024693225.1. GTDB lineage: Bacteria > Bacillota > Clostridia > Lachnospirales > Lachnospiraceae > UBA2868. The sequence goes on along the minus strand of JAILLI010000075.1, from coordinate 1,638 downwards.
TTTCTCTACAATACCCTCGATACCATCATATGGCTTGCAGAGGGAGGGGATGAGAAGAGGGTGGTAGACATGGTCAAGAGCCTGTCGGCATTTTTCCGTACATCCCTGTCCCGCGGCCGCGACATGATAATGATAAGGGAAGAGATACTCCACGCCAAGAGTTATCTGGAGATACAGCAGTTCAGATATCAGGACATCCTCGAATATGAGATAGACGTTCCCAACGAGTTCGGGGATTATATGATACCCAAGATAACCGTCCAGCCTGTTGTCGAGAACGCGCTTTATCACGGGATAAAGAACAAGAGAGGCGGAGGCAAGATCACAATTACCGCCAGAAAAGAAGGTGAGGACTTTGTCATAAGCGTAGCGGATAACGGTATAGGGATGACAGAGGAAAGACTTGAGGAAGTGACATCCGGCCTGAAAGGGGCCCAGCCGGCAGACAATGCCATATACGGGCTGTATAACGTCAATGAGAGGATAAGGCTCAAGTTCGGGGACAGGTACGGGATCAGGATGCACAGTATATATAATGAAGGAAGTACATGCGATATAGTCCTTCCCATGAAACTCTGACAGGGTATATGTAAGATTCTCAACTTCGCGGATAAAAAATCAAACACTTTTACATGACCGCGATAAAATTTTCAACCATGGACGTATTTATGTTCATGGTTTTTTCTTTCCGGGGACATTAATATTTAATCGTTGGGTAGGGGGACAGTCTCCATACCCCAAATAAAAAACCAGGGAGGTTAAAAAATGAAGAAGAAAGTTTTAGCAGCTATCATCGCAGCATCAATGGTTGCACTTACAGCTTGTGCAGCAGCAGCTCCCGCTCCTGCTCCCGCAGCTGAGGCACCCGCAGCAGAGGAAGCAGCTCCCGCAGAGGAAGCAGCTCCCGCTGAGGAAGCAGCTCCTGCAGAGGAAGCAGCACCCGCAGAAGAGGAAGCTCCCGCTGAGGAAGCTCCTGCAGAAGAAGGCGGACTTATCAAGGTTGGTTTCGCACAGGTTGGACATGAGAGTGACTGGCGTACAGCTTCAACGAAGTCCTGTCAGGATGTTTTCTCAACAGAGAACGGTTATGACTTAAGCTTTGTTGACTGTGACAATGATGAAGCAGCTCAGAAGGAAGCAGTTCGTTCCTTCATCGAGCAGGGTGTTGATTACATCATAATCGACCCGATCATCGCAACAGGTTGGGACACGGTTCTCACAGAGTGTGAAGACGCAGGTATCCCTGTAGTAGTTATCGACAGAACTATCGACGACAGCGACAAGTACGTTTCATGGGTAGGTTCTGACTTCCTTACAGAAGGTAAGGCAGCCGGCGAATGGCTCAAGGCTTATGCAGACAAGATGGGCATCACAGAGATCAACGCTCTTATCATCCAGGGAACGATCGGTTCTTCAGCTCAGATCGGACGTACAGACGGCTTCAATGAAGTTGCCAAGAGAGAAGGCTGGACAGTTCTTGATCAGCAGACAGGTGATTTCACAGAGGCAGGCGGACAGGAAGTTATGGAGAGCTTCTGTAAGTCTTATGCAGGCAAGTTCAACGTTGTTGTTTGCGAAAACGATAACGAGGCATTTGGTGCCATGACAGCTATGGATAACGCCGGTGTTACATATGGC
>JAILLI010000057.1 GCA_024693225.1 Lachnospiraceae bacterium | reverse complement strand
GTCAGATCCTGTTGCTCATGGTTGTCTTGTCCTGGGCAAAGAGAAGGGCATCCTCCCTGTCTATCTCACCCCTCATATAGAGTTCCATGATCGCATCATCCATAGTGATCATGCCCATCTTTCTGTTGGTCTGTATCGTCGATGCGATCTGGTGGCTCTTATTCTCGCGGATCAGGTTCCTGATGGCGGAATTTGCATGCATGACCTCAAATGCGGCGCATCTTCCTCCGCCCACCCTGGGGATGAGCTGCTGGGACACGACAGCTTCAAGTACATTGGCCAGCTGGGTCCTGATCTGCTGTTGCTGGTGAGGCGGGAAAACATCTATGATACGGTCCACCGTGGACGCCGCTCCTATTGTATGGAGGGTCGAGAAGACAAGATGGCCCGTCTCTGCGGCTGTTATGGCCGTACTTATCGTTTCAAGGTCACGCATCTCACCGACAAGGATAACATCCGGATCCTCACGGAGAGCCGACCTGAGTGCGATCGAATAATCATCCGTGTCGATCCCGACTTCCCTCTGGTTTACGATCGATCTGTCATGGCGGTGAAGGTACTCTATCGGATCCTCAAGAGTGATTATGTGGGCATCGAGTTCCCTGTTGATCTTGCCTATTATTGATGCAAGGGTCGTTGACTTACCGGAACCCGTAGGCCCTGTTACAAGTACCAGCCCTCTTTTCTTATCATACAGTTTTACGACTGATTCGGGCACTGACAATTCCTCGGGCAGGGGGATCTTGTTGCCTACAAGACGGAATACCATGGCACAGGTCCCGCGCTGACGGAAAGCGTTGACACGGTACCGTCCCAGCTGGGATATGGAATAGGAAAAATCCCATTCTCCCTTCTCATCAAAAGCCCTGGTCTGCTTCTCGTTCATGATCCCGTAAAGGAGCCTGTGGGTATCATCCGGCATAAGACGGGGAAAGTTCATTTCCTGAAGATGGCCGGATACACGCATTTTGGGCGGGATACCTACAGTTATATGCACATCGCTGGCACCCGATCTGTTTGCCACGGTCAGTATCTGCTCTATGGTCACTGTTGATGCTGCACTTTGTATGTCCATAACTTATATGCCTTCCTCGTCGTAAGCGACTTTTCTCATCTCGCTGATAGTGGTGATGCCCTGCAGTACGTACTCCGCAGCCCCGCGGCGAAGAGTGGTCATTCCCTCCGCAACAGCCTGGGCCTCTATCTCATCGGCATTGCTGCCCTTTGATATCATGGCGGCTATCCTGTGAGAGATCGGCATTATCTCATATACACCGATACGTCCCTTATAGCCCTTTGAACACTCCCGGCAGCCCACGGGTTCATAGATGAGACATTCCTCATTCTCCGGCACCCTAAGGGCCCTCTTTTCTTCGGCAGTCGCCATCTTCTGCCTCCTGCACTTGGGACACAGGCGCCTGACAAGTCTCTGGGCTATTATACCGACTACCGAATCACCGATCAGATAGGGCTCTATTCCCATGTCAAGAAGTCTGGTGATGGAACTTGCCGTTGAATTGGTATGAAGTGTTGATATGACCAGATGTCCCGTTATCGATGCTTTTACGGCTATCTCCGCAGTCTCGGTATCTCTTATCTCACCGATCATGATGATATCGGGATCCTGACGCAGTATGGAACGCAGCGCCGTCGCAAAGGTCAGATCAGCCTTGACGTTTACCTGGACCTGGTTGATACCGTTGACATTTGCCTCGACGGGATCCTCTACCGTAATTATGTTAACCTCATCGGAGTTAAGTTCTGACAGGACCGTATAACAGGTGGTCGATTTTCCCGAACCGGTAGGTCCCGTAACAAGGATGATACCGTGGGGATTGGACATTATAGCATCAAACCTGGGCAGCTCTCTCTCATTAAGTCCCAGATATTTCTTGTCTCTGGTCAGTCCGTCCTTGGAGGTAAGTCTCATAACGACCTTCTCTCCGAACACGGTGGGGAGTATGGATACACGGACATCATACTCCTTGCTGTCGACAACGACCGTAAGCCTGCCGTCCTGCGGCTTTCTCTTCTCGGATATATCAAGGTTTGAGATGATCTTGATACGGGCTACAAGAGCGGGGAGAAGGGACTTGTCATAGTCCATGTTCTCAACGAGAACGCCGTCGATACGGAACCTGACCCGCACCTCACGGTCAAGGGCTTCTATATGGATATCGGATGCCCCCTGGCGTACCGCCGTCTCGAGCATGGTCTTGACCAGCTTGACTATGGGTGCATCTTCTATGTTCTCGTATTCGATATCGGATGCCGATGTATCAAAAGCGATCTCTGCCGCATGTTCTTCCTGGAACTGGGCAGCGGCTGCCCTGGCCTGCTCCTTGCCGTAACGTCTGTCAAGCTGGAGCGATATCTGGGCGCTGGGACAGAAAAAAGGCATGACCTCCATGTTGGTCATGATGGTAACGTCATCGATGGCCATGATGTTCATGGGATCAGCCATTGCGACCTTCAGTATGTTGGGATTCTTCTCGTCAAAGCCGAAGGGCATCAGCTGGTTTTTCTTCATCAGGTCTTCGGAGACAAGCTTGACGGCATTGTCATCTATCCCGACCTTTCGAAGATCCACTGTATCTATGCCCAACTGCGTGGACAATATGTTTGAAAAGTCCTCCTGTGAAACATAGCCAAGGGCTATCAGCGTCTCGCCCAGCTTGGCACCTCTGATCTTCTGCTCCTTAAGGGCCGTTTCCAGCTGTGCCGGAGTTATGAGCCCCTCACTGATCATCAGATCACCGATTCTTATTTTCTTGCGGATTATTGCCATGGTCTTCCCCTGTTATTTACAGCAAACGAAATAAATCCGTTCACTTTATTTCCCTTGATCGCACGGATCCGGGTATATGCAGCAAGGAGGGGCCCACGAAGCGTGAGGAACCTTACTGCGCTGCGAGGCCCCATCCTGCTAAGCAGGATCCAAACGGCCGGGCATTCTTTTAGATATGGCTATTTACCAACTCATGGTTGATATTTTTAAATTCCCGAGGTTTTTCTACCCCGATCTTTTAATGGCACTAGCCTGATGCCTCTTCCTGATCTAATTCAGGATACATATATGCTTTGAATATCGAACTAAGGCCTTTGTTTTGTTTCAGCCTAATACCTTCAAGATTTTACGCTATTCAAGGTTATATTTAGAAAGCAACCCAATATCTTTAATTATCAATGTTCGATATGAATAATTATATCGAACAAATGTTCTTTTGTCAACCACGAAGCAGAAAATAGCCTTTAGATATTATACTTTTGTTTACATAAGTTATCAAGGCGTTTCTTCATCTTCCGCGGCGCCGTCATCGTCCTCTTCTGCGCCATCTTTACCATCATCTTCACCATCATCTTCACCATCATCTTCGCCTTCGGTGGTGATCTTTATATCATTGTTCCTTCTGGTGGTAACTATCTTGCCTCCGGTCAGGTAAGACTCCCTCAGGGCCGGAACAAAAGAAGCGTAATCAACCATGGAGATATCAAGATCCACCTCTCCCCTGACCCCGGGTATGTTCCCTTGGTCAGTGTACTGCCATATGGTAAAATCATAGAGGAAATCGTTCTCTTCCAGATACTGGGGCGCCCAGAAGTCATATCCCTGCAGCTTCTTTACCTCCAGCGAACGCCTAAACCAGTTCTCCGAGGCGTATATCATGGGATAATACCCCTCCTGCCTGATCCTCTCGCAAAAGGCTATGCATATTTCGCTCCTTTGTTCATCACTTATCTCGGTCTCATTTGTCCTGGCCCCGTCATCATCTATATACTCTGTATCAAAGGCAACGGGATAGGATATGACATGATCCTTTATAAGATCAAGAACGTATTCGGCCTCTTCCTCGGCTTCCTCGGCATTGATCGCCTGGGTAAAAAAATACACTCCTACCTTTATACCGACCCTCTCGGCCTCCGCGGCATACTCATCGAATTTCTCGTCCTTGACGAGGCCCCCTTCGGAATACCCCCTGTATCCGCACCGCAGCATTACAAATTCGCAGCCGGAGGCCGCCAGCTCATCAAAATTCACATCCCTGTTATGATACGAAAGGTCACAGCCGAGGTGGCTTATCTTGTTGCCGTCCTCGTCAAAATATGCCATGAAGCCCTTATCGATCCTGAAATTGTCCGTATTATAGGAATTTCTCGCTATCTGCCCGGCCTCTATCTTTCGCTCGGGCACATATACGTTTGTAACTTTGACGTGGCTCTGCTCTTCGATAACGGAGGCAAGTTCGCTCCTTACCTGCGCGATCTCCCTTGAGCTTTTGTTATGTATGATCACCATTCCGACCACCAGGCCCATGACAAAACTCGTCAGTATGACAAGGAGTGTCGTGCTCGCGCCCGGGTCCTTCTTCCTGCGTTTAGGCGGTGTCATATTCTGCTGATTCGGTATCTGCCCCTGTGCTCCCACTTATTTTCCCCTTCTTTATCCATATCCCCGTATTTACTGCCTTAAACCACCCTCGCATCAGAGCTTGCCCTCGGGGTGGCGCAACGGTCAGGCAAGTGCTTCATTCACCCTGTCGATAAGCTCGGTCGAAAAGAAGTTCTCCTCCATCACCAGAGGTATCACTCTCTCATTCCTTATCACATCGGCGATCGACTGATATACTTCCCTGGGCCCGGCTCCCGATGAATCGTGTCCTATGATGAAAAGGCTGGGATGGTGTCCCCTGATATGATCCACAGCCTCCACGCAGGAACGAACTACCTTGACCTTGAAATCGGCGGCAAGAAGAGTGCTGCGCATCTCTTTAAGAAGCTCTATATCATTATCAAGGATAAGGATCTCCCGTACAACTTCCCTGGCGGCATCATCATTAAATATCTTCTCGATCCGTGTCAGGAGTTCATTCCTGGGGATCGTCTTGACAAGATAACCCACTGCCCCCTTGTTCATGAGTTCCCTTACCAGGTTGGGATTGGATACGCCGGACAAAAATACGACCGGAGTATCTTTTAACTCGGGATTTTTGAGCAGTTCGTCAAATGCCTGAAGACCGTTGACGACAGGCATCTCGATATCAAGAAGTATCAGGTCTGCTTCATATGTTGCCATCTTTTCAACAAAACGGTACCCCGCATTCTCGGTGACCACATCATAGGTATCCTCAAGATACTTCTTGAGGATCTTGAGTGTCATTATATCGTCATCTACTATAAGTATCCTTTTCTTCATATCCTCTTATTCCTCCGGCCGGGGCAGGGATGAGCGCAGGCTCCTTATCATTTCCTGCCGGCAAAGTAGCCCTCCACAGCCTGGGCAAGCACCTCACGCTTTACCGGCTTGTTCAGGATCCCGACAACACCGTTTCCCAAAAGGGTGGTCCTGTCACCTTCAAAATCATCCCCGACAAGATACATGACCGGGATCTTTGCACAGCCCGGCTGCATATGTATGGATGACACGGTGCTCAATCCGCTCACACCCTTCATCACGGGATTTATGATCAGAAGATCGGCCCCGTTCTTAACAAAATAGTCTATGGTCTTCATCCCCGAATCAAAGGTGATGACGCTGTAGTTCTGCGTCAGGAAAAGAGAACACAGCTTCCTTGACTTGATATCATCATCGGCGATGACGACGGTCCTCTTCCCGTAGGTCTCGAAACTCTCCGGCCTTTTGGGACGATCCTCGACCCTGATGGTCCCCTGGGCATTAAAGGCCCCGTAAGGATTGCTCATGGCTTTTTGCTTTAAGGCGTTTATATGATCCGCCTCACTTATTACGCTTTTGACGGCCGCTTCTTCCACCTTCCAGCGTGCCTTGTCAAGAAATGATGTCGCGGGTTTTGCGGACGCAGGGTTACTCCTGCCGGCCCCCTGTTTTTTCGCTTTTACATCAAATCCAAAGTCATCTTCCTTAACTGCCTGTGCCGCATCTATAAGGGCTCTGATCTCGGACACTCTCTTTTTGCCGCGCTCCAGGGCAGCCTCAAGATTCGAAAGGCGGTCATCCATATCAAGCACAAGGGCCCTCTGTTCCCCAATGCTTCCGGGCGCCTTGACGGATTGTCCCATCAGTCTGTCAATGTTCCTTATCTCCTCGTAGACAGGTTCAACCGGTTCTGACATAAACTCCGCTTCCTCGAGCCGGTCGTTTATCATCGAGAAGAGCTCATTCTCATCTATCCGGCCTTCATAGAACTCAACATCCCCCAGTTCGAGGAATTCAAGGCTTCTTTCGGAAAATCTGTCAGCCGTGAGTACTATGACAGGGATCAGCCCGGTCCTCGGATCATCTGACTTGTTGAGCATCCAGTCAAATACATAGAGGCCGAAGCTCCTTTTGTCATCACCGTCAAGTATGACTATATCAGGGACCCTGTCATCAGCATCAGGCTTTATGAAATCGATAGCCCCTTCATCGGTGCCAAGGGTAATACCCTCAATATAGTCCGGAAGTATCTCCCGGATCTTCTCCCGCCTGCTGCGGTCATCATCAATTATGATCGCTCTTAGATCGGTCATCTCACTGTTCCTTTTCAGAGTGTTCCTTTAGGGCCCTGCTTATGTTCCTGATGATATCACGATAGAGTACGAGCAGCTTGTCGTAGTTGGCGTCAACAAATCCTTCTTTTCCGCCCTTGGCTGCGAATTCATGTATCTTGGCCATGGTAAAAAGCTGATGTGCCCCTATGTTGGCCGCAACGCTCTTGAGTGAATGGACATTGATGGCATAGCCTGCATAGTCATGGTCTAATGCACACTTTTCGAGCTGGTCGGCCTTTTCGGGTCCGTACTCGGCAAATATCTCCAGGATATCCAGGTAATCACCCGCATTCCCGTCGACCTTGGCAAGACCGGCATCAACATCCACGCCTTCTATCTCCATGTCAAGTTCAGCCTGACTGTCAGCCTCTTCTTCCTCCACGGCAACGATGAGGTTGGGGGCCAGGTGGTCTTTTAATATCTGTTCGAGCTTGCCGGTCTCCACAGGCTTGCTCAGATAGTCGGTAAATCCCCTGCGTAAGAACTCATCACGCATTCCCGTAATGGCATTTGCCGTAACGGCTATAACGGGCACCCCGGCCTTCTCACTGTCTGAAAGAGCACGTATCTTCTTTAGTGCCTCCTCCCCGTTCATCCCGGGCATCATATGGTCCATGAGGATCAGATCGTATGTGTTGGCCGAAGCTTTTTCAAGGCTCTCCTGCCCGCTCTCGGCCGTATCGGCATCGATCTCATAGTGGAGTAAAAGCCCCCGCAGTATCTTTATGTTCACAGGATTGTCATCAACGACCAGAACCCTTGCCGACGGGGCGTAGATGACCGATCTTTTTTTCTCCTCCTGTTTGTGGTAGACAAGATAATTTGAAAGCTTCTTACGGTCAAGCACCTTCTGGGGTATCCTGACCTCAAAAGTCGTCCCCTTTCCGTAGGTACTCGATACCTCTATGGTCCCGTCCATAAGAGCCGTCAGCTGCCTGCATATGGACAGGCCCAGCCCGCTCCCTTCGACGTTCCTGTTAAGCCTCATGTCGACCTGACGGAACTTGTCAAAGATGAGGTTAAGGTCATCCTTTCTGATCCCTATCCCGGTATCCTTTATGGTAAACTTCAGCATGACCGTATCCGGATCTTCACAGTCCTCATAGGCCGCACCGAGCTCGACATATCCTTTATTTGTAAACTTCACGGCATTGTTGCATATATTGGTCAGTATCTGCCTGATCCTGACTATGTCGCCGTAAACCTGGCTGGGAAGCTCGGGACTGGCATTGATGCGGAATTCTATCCCTTTTTTCCTTGCAGGTATGGAGATAACCGATTCGATGTCCGTAAAAAGGTAATGGAGATAATAGGGGACAGGAACAAGCTCCATATGTCCCGCCTCTATCTTGGAGATATCCAGAAGATCGTTTATTATGGCCAGCAGGTTGTTGCTCGCACTCTTGATCTCACCGGCATACTCGTTCACGGTATCCGAACTGTCAAGCTGGAGGAGGAGTTCCGCAAAACCGATTATGGCATTCATGGGCGTACGTATCTCGTGGGAGATATTGGCGATGAATGCGTTCTTGGACCTGTTGGCCTCGGTAAGCTCCTCTATCTTCTTAAGAAGCTCCTCGTTCTGCTGTTGATCCCTGTCAGTCTTTTTCATATCTCAAGCTTCATGTCTCCTTCTTTGATGATTCCCCTCTTTCTCATGAGCTCGGAGACGGCAAGTGATATGAGGGCCGGGAATATGAAATGGAGCAGTAATATCTTGCAGATGACAAGTACCGGGCTCTCGGACTGCGACATCACCTGATAGGTCATAAGCTGTCCGACAAGGCCGCTGGTGCCCATTCCCGATCCCGTAGCGTTGCTGGTCATATCAAAGACAAGCGTCCCTATCGGCCCGAGTATGGCCGAGGATATGATGGCCGGCAGCCATATGACCGGCTTCTTCATGATGTTGGGGACCTGGAGCATGCTGGTCCCTATCCCCTGTGCAAACAGGCCTCCCCATCCGTTCTCACGGAATGAAGCAACCGCAAAGCCTATCATGTTGGCACAGCATCCGACCGTGGCGGCACCCGCCGCAAGACCGGACAGGTTGAGTATCAGTCCCAGGGCGGCCGAGCTTATGGGAAGGGTCAGCACCATACCCATGATGACCGATACAAGTATACCCATAAGGAAAGGCTGTCTTTCCGTGGACCAGTTGACAAGTGCCCCCAGCCAGGTCATAAAACCCGAGATGGGAGGTCCGAGAAGGATACCCGCAAAAGATCCGGAAAGTATGGTGACAGACGGTGTTACCAGTATATCCAGCTTGGTCCTGCCGGCAACCAGCCTTCCGACCGTGATGCCGGTTAGGGCTGCTATATAAGCACCCAGAGGTTCTCCGGGGCCCTTGTATGCGATCACTCCGTCAACAAAGAGACTGCCCGCTATGATACTTCCCGCAAATGCTCCGATCATACCGCATACAGCCGCAGAAAAGATGACCAGGGGTTTTTCCTTGAACTTGACGGCGACCCCGCAGCCTATGCCGGCTCCCGTGATGGAGCTGGCCACCTGGCCTATAAGGGTCAGATAGGTCCCGACAATACCCGGCACGTATGACCCTATCTGTTTTATTATCGTCCCTATGATAAGGGTTGCAAAGAGGCCGAGCGCCATTCCGCCCAGTCCGTCAATGAAAATGTAGTTGAGTATTTTTTTCATAATATCTCCTGACTGCCTTTGCGGCCTCTTTTCATAAAGGTCCCCAAAGGCCCGTCTTCTCCAAAAAACCATACAGAACAAGTTTACTATCATGTGTACGATTTTTCAATTTTTTTTATTTACATTTTTTTATCTATGTGCTAGTATTGCTTGTAGTGCGAAGAACAATGGTGTTCTTTGTATTTAGTGTATTTTATTTTTCGGAGGTACTGCAATGAAAGGTACGGTTAAATGGTTCAACAACCAGAAGGGTTACGGATTCATCTGTGACGAGCAGGGCAATGACGTATTCGTACATTACTCGGGACTTAACATGGAAGGCTTCAAGTCACTTGACGAAGGCGCTTCTGTTGAGTTTGATGTGGTAAACGGAGAGAAAGGCCCTCAGGCAACCAACGTGACCAAGTTATAATCTCCGCAACTTGTGCCTTTTCGTATATATTAGGTATAATATTAAGGGAAACACGCACCGGTACCGGATCCGGCCAGGATCCAGAGATTATAAAAAAGGAACCTTGTATCAGGTTCCTTTTTTATATTTCTCATCTTCTTATGTTCTGACTGTCCATTACCCTCTGTGACATGGCCATGTTCTGCTGGATCTGGGCATCTACCGACATTGCCGCATCCCTCATATCCATATGCACACGCTGGAAAGCCGCCACCACCTGGGGATCGAACTGTATACCCGCTCCCTGGGTGATTATGTTGTAGGCCTCCTCATGGGTCTTTGCCTTCTTATAGCTTCTCTCGGCCACCAGGCCGTCATAAACATCCGCCACAGCCAGTATCCTTGCGAGGATGGGGATGTTGGCCCCTGCCAGTCTGTCGGGATACCCGTTGCCGTCCACTCTCTCATGGTGATATTTGGCCATCTGGAAGGTATAATAGAGGAACTTGTTGTTGGGCAGAAGGTAGGCATACTTCTGTATGGCATTTGCAGCCATGGTCGTATGCGATTTCATAAGGGCGAATTCTTCGTCGGTGTACTTGCCGACCTTGGAAAGGACATAGTCCGGGACACCTATCTTACCCATGTCATGAAGTCTGGAACTTAGGAGGATAAGTTCAAAATCTCCGGGATCGATCCCGTAATTGATGCCCGACAACAGCATCTCCTTTAAGAGTATCTCCATATACTTGGATACGCATATGCAGTGCTTGCCGGTATAAGGATCCTTCTGGGCTATCAGATCGGTTATGATACCGATGATAAAATATTCCAGGTTCATTGCGGTCCTGGCCTGGTAATTGGCCGTCTGCTGGAGCTGGCTGTTATACTGGTTCATCTGGTTCTTGTATTCCAGTATACCGGACTGAAGCTCCATACGCTTTCTTAAAAGATCGGGGATCACGGGCTTACGGATAAAATCAACCGCTCCGAGCCTGTAGGCTTCCATCTCCGTTGTGTTCTCCTTGTCACCCGACAGGAAGAGGACCGGGATGTTCTTTGTCTTCTCGCTGGACTTGAGACGCATTATGAAATCAAAGCCGTTTATGCCGGGCATGGCAACATCGAGCAGGATGAAATCCGGCATGATGGTCGCCTTGGCCAGACGCTGCAGAGCGGCCTTGGGATTGTCGATGTCAATTATACGGTATTGTCTCTCCAATGCTTTCTTGGCTACAAGGAGCTCCGTAGCATTGTCGTCAATGATCATCACCGTGTACATTCAATGATCTCCTCTATGGAAAGATTGCCTCCGAATATATCAAGCTTTGAGCCAACGGTAAAATCTACCCTGCCTTTTCCCGCTTTTTTTATCCTTGCAATATCGTCAAGGGATGATATGCCTCCTGCATAACATACGGGCCGGTCCGCCCCGGCAAGGATACCTGTCAGTTCCTCATCGATGCCGGAAGCTTTGCCTTCCGCGTCAACAGCATGCACCAGAAAACCGTCACAGTACTTTCCCAGTCTGTCAAACAGATTAGCGTCCACTTTTACCCGGGTCATCTTCTGCCACCTGTCGGTCGTGACCATGTAGCCCTCATCCGTTCTTTTACAGCTCAGATCCAGAACTATCCGGCCCGAGCCCACCGCCCGTACCAAAGCGGAAAGATTGTCCATATTGATGACGCCGCCCGAAAAGACATAGCTGGTAACTATCACGTGGCTGGCACCTGCGTCCAGAAAGGATGCGGCATTATCATCTCCTATGCCTCCGCCGGCCATAAGGCCTCCGGGATAAGCCCCAAGTGCTTCGTAAGCCATATCTTCCGTAGCCTTACGGTATTCGCTGTCCCGGCCGTTAAGCATTATGACATGTCCGCCGGTAAGGCCGTATCTCTTGTAGAGCCCGGCATAGCTGGCCGCACTCTTATCGGATACGAAGTTCTCTTTTGCAAAGTCCCCCTCATCGCGAAGGGACGATCCCACTATCTGTTTTACCTTTCCGTTATGGATGTCTATGCAGGGCCGGAAGATCATACTCGTCTGTATCCCTCTTCCGGTCAGCCCAGTACATCAGCCATAGTGTACATACCGGCCTTCTTATCGGCTATATACTTTGCCGCCTCGACTGCCCCCTTTGCAAACACAGCTCTCGAATATGCCGTATGTGACAGGGTTATCACTTCATCCCTGCCCGCAAATATCACATCATGGTCTCCCACTATGGTGCCTCCCCTTACAGCGGATATGCCTATCTCGGTGTCGGGACGTACCATCCTGCGCTCTGACCTGTCAAATACATAATCCTTTTTGTCGGTAAGTCCCTCGTTGACGGAATCCGCCAGAGCCAGTGCGGTTCCCGAAGGAGCGTCCAGCTTGGTCCTGTGATGCTTTTCCACTATCTCGACATCAAAGCCCGCTGCCGTAAGCTTGGCAGCATTCTCACGGAGGATCTTCTGTATGATGTTGATGCCAAGGGACATGTTCGCTGACCTTAAGACTGCGACAGCCCCTGCTGCCCCGTTAAGCTTTGCAAGTGTCTCCTCACCAAGGCCCGTGGTGCACTCCACCAGAGGGATGCCGTTTGATACACACCAGTCGATGACATTGTCTACAGCTGCCGCATTACCAAAATCAACTACCGCATCGGCCCCTTTATCCGCTTCGCTTATGGATGAAACCACGGGGAAGCCTTCGGCCGGTGCCGTATTTATATCAACACCGCAGACTATCTCAATATCCGGATCTTCGGCAACTATCCCGGCTATCATCTTTCCCATACGGCCGTTACAGCCATGCATAATGATCTTTACCATCACAATACCCCGTAATCTTCCATTGCCTTCTTGAGTGTTTCGGCATTATCGGGCTCCATCTCGCACAGAGGGCGGCGTAACACTCCCCTGTCTCTTCTCTGGAGTTCGAGTGCCTTCTTGACCGGAATGGGATTCACTTCACAGAAGAGGGCGTTGCAAAGAGGTATGGCATCAAGCTGCCTCCTGGCCGCAAGCTTCGGATCATTGTCAAAAAATGCCTGACATATGTCATGGGTCTTGGCCGGTGCCACATTCGAAAGTACCGAGATGACCCCGAGACCGCCAAGGGAAAGTATGGGAACGATCTGATCGTCATTTCCCGAGTACAGCTCTATCTTGTCGCCGCAAAGGCTCATGAGCTTGGCGATCTGTGAGAAGTTGCCGCTGGCTTCCTTGACGCCCACGATGTTGGGCACGTTGGTAACAAGGCTTGCTATGGTCTGGGGCTGAAGGTTGCAGCCCGTTCTTCCGGGTATGTTATAGAGGATGATGGGAAGCTTCACGCTTTCGGCCACCATCGTGAAGTGCTCTATAAGGCCCTTCTGGGTAGACTTGTTGTAGTAGGGGGTAACGACAAGGAGTGCATCCACTCCGTATTTTTCAGCTTCAGTTGACAGGTAGATAGCCGTCTCCGTGCAGTTGGAGCCTGTTCCTGCTATGACCGGGATCCTGTGATCCGTAACCTCGGCGCAGAACTTTATGCATTCCAGATGCTCCTCATGGGACAGGCATGACGCCTCACCCGTCGTACCGCAGACCACTATCGCGTCCGTACCGTTCTCGATCTGGTATTCGATCTGCTCGCGGAACTTATCGTAATCGACTTCCCCGTTTTCAAAAAAAGGTGTACAGATCGCTACAGCTGCTCCTTTAAATACCGACATTTTCATATCCTCCGTTTGATTTATATTCTCATCCTTTGCTTATTTGTTAAGACATATGACCCAGTCAAGGGCCTGCTGGTTGATGCTGATGGGTATGACGATCACCGTTGACCCGTTTATCTCTACAGGATCCTTGGAAAGCATGGGCGGCATCAGATTAAGATCCATGCCCCTGTCCGACATGGTCGTTGCAAAGAGACCGTCGCAGATATTAATGAACTCTCCGACAGAGTCAAGGGCACTTACGTTTACCGCATCAAAGAACTGCTTGGCAAAGGCCTCCGCTATTGCCAGTATCCCCTTATCGTCGCCTGAAAAGGCATTGACTACCTTATAGTCACCTATGACCTCCTGCATGGCAACGGCACCGGTCTTGTAATTGGAGGTCGTATATCCCCGCTTTAAGGATATATCATCGGACGCCAGACGGTTGATACACCTGAAGGTCACGGACATAAGATCCATCAGGGGGCCATCCGGAAGTTCAGGCAGGAAGAGGGGCAGTATCCTGTCTACATCGCCTGACTTGATGGCCTCCATATCCGCAAACGTAAACCCGTTCTCTTTCTTGTAATAGTCAAGGGCACCCTCTATCTGTTCCAGGGTAAGTATCCCCTTGTCTATGGCACTCTGGCAGAAACGGATATAATGATTGCCCTGAAGAGCCAGAAGCCGCTCCACCTGGACCTGGGAAAGATAACCCATGGAGACGGCTATATCACCGAACTTACGGTCCTGCTGCATCTGCTTCTGATTGACCTCTTCGGCCTGTTCCTCTGTCATCAGCTTCTCGGAAACGGCAATGAGGCCAAGCTTGACCCTTGTCCTGTCAAGCTGCATCTTGATCGTAACAAACTCATCCTCTGTGATGATATTCTTCTTAACAAGATAATTACCGAAAATGTTAGCAAACATAATTATCCATATCTCCTTTCGGATGCCGGACCATCTTTATCCATTATACAAAAAACATTACGAGTTGTCTTTATTTTTCTTGATTATTCTTGGCGGCAAAAGATGCCCTTTTCCGAAGTGTGGGATCAAGTATCTTTTTTCTGATCCGAAGCTTGTCGGGAGTTATCTCCAGCAGTTCGTCCGTATCTATGAATTCCAGGGCCTGCTCAAGAGACAGTATCTTAGGCGGCGACAGCCTGAGCGCGTCATCCGCACCGGAAGCCCTGGTATTTGTAAGATGCTTGCTCTTGCATACATTTATCTCCACATCTTCCGTCCGGCCCGTCTGTCCTATGACCATGCCGGCATAGACCTTTTCCCCGGGTCCTATAAAGAGCGTGCCCCGCTCCTGGGCCTGGAAAAGGCCGTAAGTGACCGATTCACCCGTTTCAAACGCTATGATGCTGCCCTGTTTTCTGAACTGGATGTCTCCTTTATAGGGGGCATATTCATCAAAAACGGTATTGATGATGCCTTCACCCTTGGTGTCGGTCATGAACTCGCCCCTGTATCCTATAAGGCCTCTGGCCGGTATGGAAAACTCCAGTCTCTGATACCCGCCTGTGATCGGCATCATGTTCATGAGTTCACCCCGTCTGGTGCCCAGCTTTTCTATGACACCCCCGGTAAAAGCCTCGGGCACATCGATATATGCTATCTCCATGGGTTCCGTCCTGCGGCCCTTGCTGTCCGTCCTGTACAGGACCTCTGCCTTGCTGACCGCGAATTCGTAACCCTCGCGGCGCATGTTCTCGATAAGGACCGACAGATGGAGTTCTCCCCGCCCCGAGACCTTGAAACAATCAGTGGATTCTGTTTCCTCAACCCTTAAGGACACGTCCGTGTTCAGTTCCCTCATCAGTCTCTCCCTGATGTGGCGGGATGTTACGTATTTGCCCTCCTGGCCTGCTAGCGGCGAATCGTTTACCATGAAATTCATGGATATGGTCGGCTCGGATATCTTCTGGAAGGGTATGGGGTCTATGTTCTCCGGATCGCAGATGGTATCCCCTATATGGATATCGGCGATACCCGATACGGCGACTATCGAACCTACCGAAGCTTCCTTGACATTGACCTTGTTCAGCCCGTCATATTCATAAAGGGCAGATACCCTTACCTTTTTCTGCTTGTCCCTGTCATGATGATTGACTATGACCACATCCTGGTTGATCCTGATCCGGCCGTTGCTGACCTTGCCGACTCCTATACGGCCAACATATTCATTGTAATCTATGGTACTGATAAGGACCTGGGTGGGAGCTTCAAAATCGCCTTTGGGAGCAGGTATGTAGTTTACTATGGCATCAAACAAGGGGACCATGGACTTCTCGAGGGCATCGGGTGCAGTTCCGCTCATACCCAGCTTGGCAGATGCGTAGATGAAGGGGCAGTCGAGCTGTTCATCACTTGCGTCAAGATCCATAAAGAGTTCGAGTACCTCGTCAACGACCTCCTCACACCTGGCCTCCGGTCTGTCAACCTTGTTCACACACACGAGGACGGGGAGCCTGAGGCTCATTGCCTTCTTGAGCACGAATTTGGTCTGGGGCATGACCCCCTCAAAAGCGTCGACGACAAGAACGGCCCCGTCGACCATCTTGAGCACACGCTCGACCTCTCCGCCGAAATCCGCGTGTCCCGGAGTGTCTACGATATTGATCTTGACATTCTTGTAGGATACGGCCGTGTTCTTCGACAGTATGGTTATCCCGCGCTCACGCTCGATATCGTTTGAATCCATGACGCGCTCCGCGACCTCCTGGTTTTCACGGAACACACCGGACTGCTTTAAAAGCTCATCAACGAGCGTGGTCTTGCCGTGATCAACGTGGGCAATGATCGCGATATTCCTTATGTCTTCTCTCTTCTTTTCCATGTATCTTTCCTAACTCCTCTGTATATTTGTCCGTAAAGGCGCTCCCTCTTCCGGCATCAGATCCCCAGTATCCTGGTCGCGAACTGGAAGTATATAAGAAGCGACAGGGCATCAACTATCGTTGTGATAAAAGGCGAGGCCATGACCGCCGGATCGAATCCGATCTTCTGGGCGATCATTGGCAGTGTACATCCAACTATCTTGGCAAAAAAGACCGTGACGATAAGGGTCAGGCAGACCACGACCGCTACTACCACGGGAACATTGTCAAAGAACATGATCTTGGCAAAGCCCGCAACAGCCAGTGTCGCCCCGCATGCAAACGATACCCTGATCTCCTTCCATACGACCTTAAAAAGATCCGACCACTCTATCTCATCGAGCGACAGTCCACGGATTATGGTAACGCTGGCCTGTCCGCCCGCATTACCACCCGTATCCATCAGCATGGGGATAAAGCTGGTAAGTACGACATAAGCCCCCAGGGCCTGCTCGTAATGGGTTATGATCTTGCCGGTAACGGTGGCACTGATCATAAGGAGCAGCAGCCAGGGGATCCTCTTTTTCCAGGTTTCCAATGTGTTGGTCTTCATATATGGCTTGTCGGTAGGCAGGATGGCTGCCATCTTTTCGATATCCTCCGTAACTTCTTCCTGCAGGATATCGACTACGTCATCGATGGTGATGATACCGACGAGACGGCCTTCATTATCTACAACCGGCATGGTCGTAAGGTCGTATTTCTGGAACATCCTTGCGACCTCTTCCTGGTCGGTCATTGTATTGGTCGAGATCACGTTATCGTTCATGAACTCGGACACATGCACATCCGGCTGGTTAAGGAGCAGGTCCCTTAAGGAGACCGTTCCCAGAAGATGCCTGCCCTGATCCAGTACATAGCACGTATCTATTGTTTCCTTGTCAACTCCGATCCTCCGGATCCTGTCTATGCACTCGGTGACCGTAAGGTTCTCCTTGAGGTCAACGAACTCCACGGTCATGAGGCTTCCTGCCGAATCCTCGGGGTAACGGAGCAGGTGGTTTATATCACGTCTGGCTTCAGGATCCGCATTGGCCAGGAGCTTTTTGACCAGTCCCGCGGGCATCTCTTCCATAAGGTCCGCGGCATCATCGGCCATCAGATTATTTATGATGTTGGCCGCTTCCCGGTCGGTAAGGGTGGTGATTATCTCCTGCTCTATCTCTACCGGAAGGAAGGCGAACACGTCGGCGGCAAGTCCCTTGGGGAGTATCCTGAATATCTTGACCTGTTCCTCATGAGGAACTTCCTCGAGGAAGGCTGCTATATCGGCCTCGTTCCAACCGGTAAGCTCCTGTCGGAGGCGGGTATACTGCTTATCTTCCACAAGCTTTAATATTTCTTCCATTGTTATACGATCATCCATATCCCATCCTCCTTTCCTCTAAGACCATGCGCATCAAAGATCTCCCCGGATCCCTCAGTCCTCAAAGAGGACCGGTTTACCGTCTATGATCGCATACGTTACACTTTCCGGCTCACCTATGGATGCCCTGCCCGAAGTTATATCCCTTATATCCTCCACAAGCTTTGTACCCGCATCGGATATCATGGAAACAGTGACCTCGCTGCCGTAATCGCAGTCCATGATGTGATAGCCCTTCTGTGCGGCCGTATACTGTATCTTCCCTATATCATTGTAGTCGCACTTAAAGCTTACCCGGCTTCCCGCCGTCTTTTTTATGACGGTACACTTTGCAAGGCCTTCCTTTACGGCCCCGCTGTACGCGCGGACCAGACCTCCGGTACCAAGGAGGGTACCTCCGAAATACCTGGTCACGACAACGCAGACATTTGTTATATGCTCATTTATCAGGGTGTCGAGCATAGGGCGTCCCGCTGTGCCTGACGGCTCCCCGTCATCCGAGCACCGGCTCATCTGCCCCCTGTCTCCTATGATAAAGGCGCTGCAGTTATGCCTTGCGTCCCAGTATCTTTTCTTTACGGACGCAATAAGATCACAGGCCTCTTCTTCCGAAGAGACCGGTTCTATCGTTGCTATGAAACGGGATTTCTTCTCTTCGATCTGTCCTGTCCCGCCGGAATAAAGCGATAACCATTCCATTGTCTTACTGTGCCTGCTGAAGCTGGTCGAGCAGAGCCTGCTGGGCAGGGTCGACAGCCGGAGCCGCAGGTACGGCCGGGACTGCATTGGGGTCGACCGGGACTGCATTGGGGTCTGCCGAAGGTACGGCAGGGATCGCATTGGGATCCACCGCCGGGGCATTGGGATCTACCGCCGGGAGCCCTTCAACCGGTACAAGGCCCGCTGCCTGCATCTGTATCAGATTATAATAATCCTGGGCGGATACTCCGTTAATGGTACTGTGAGGACAGAAGCCGTCAGCCGTCGGCACTCCCTGATATGCATAAGGGCAGGTGGCCGTTGCCTTCTGGCCCGTCATCGCGCACACAAGGCCCGTATCAAAGACACTGCCGTAATGATTGTTGCAGGGAAGCTCGGGCACGGTACCTTCGGCAAAATATTCGGTTATCGCCGACCCGTCCGCACGGCATATGGCTGTAGCCAATCCTCCGGTACGCTTACATACCGTTGCCGTCGTTATACCTTCGGGCATGGTAAATGACTTGTATTCCTTGTTCTCATGGATACGTCCCATGATGGCCTTCCACAGGATCTTGGCGGTATTGGTCTCACCGCTCCCGTTCATGTGGACGTTATTGTCATAACCGCTCCATGTGCAGCAGGTATAATAGGGTGTAAAGCCCGAAAACCATACGTCGACATTGCTGGTGGTCGTACCTGTCTTTCCGGCTATTGCCATGTTGCCGAAGTTGACTTTTGCTCCGGTACCTTTTGTTACAACATCCTCCATGGCGTTCGTAAGAAGATAGGCCGTTGTATCCTTAAGAACACGCCTCGTTCTTGCCGTGGTCGTGTTATCAATGAGCACGTTACCGTCATGATCCAGTATCTTGGTATAGTACATGGGCTTGATGTACATCCCCCCGTTGGCTATCGTTGCATAAGCCGAACACAGCTCCACGTTGGTGACACCATCTGTAAGTCCGCCCAGAGCCAGTGCCTGTGTTATGTCCGATGATATGGATCCGTCCCTTTCGGTCCTCCTGTCGACCAGTGTCGAGAAACCGAAATTGATAAGATAATCAAAACCGAGCTGGGGAGTGATCTCGGTCAGGGTCTTGACCGCAACTATATTCAGTGACTGTTCTATACCGTAACGGTATGTACATATCCCCTTATAACCGTTATACCAGTTCTTGACCGGACGTCCGTTGGCATAATTGAAGGGTTCATCAACCTGGGTGGAGGCCAGTGATTTGCCGGCCGCATCAAGAGCGGGGGCATATGCCGCAAGGACTTTGAAGCACGAACCCGGCTGACGTTTGGTGTCGGTGGCACGGTTAAGGGTCAGCGATGCCCTCTTGGCTCCTCTTCCGCCGACAAGGGCCTTGACCTGTCCCGTGGACTGGTCGATGATCGTGACGCTTGCCTGTGGCTGGGGAGTAAGGGATATGGATTCTGTGATAAAGGTATACCCCGGCTTCTGGACATCCTGCTTGAACTCCTCTATGGCTTCGTAGGCTTCTTCTTCCGTATTGAATATGCAGTTAAAACTGTTTCCTCTCTTCTCCTTGAAGTGTCTCTCAAAGTACTGGGTTGAGAAATTCACGGCGTCATTTTCCGAATCGGTATATGAAGCTTCGTATTTCAGATAATACCTGGTATTGGGAGGATAGTTCTCCTCATTGGCGAACTCCTCGTCACATATCTTCTGAATCTCGGGGTCCTGGGTCGTAAAGATGGACAGGCCTCCGCTGTAAAGAGCATTGTATGCCTGGGTGGAAGAATATCCCAGTTCCTCCTGAAGGTCATTTAGTACCTGCTCGGTCAGCTCATCTACAAAGTATGAATAGATGGTCTTCTTTTCCACCTTCTCGTTAACGACCTGTATGCGCGAATATACGTCATCCGCCATAGCCTCTGTGAACTGGGCATCGGTGATGTATCCCTGGTCCCGCATCTTGGTCAGTACCTCTTCCCTGCGGATCGCATTGTTATCCGGATGTGAGATGGGATTCCATTTTGACGGATTCTGGGTGATGCAGGCGATGACGGCACTCTCGGAAATGTTCAGATCCGAAACGTTCTTACCGAAATACCTCTGTGAGGCAGCCTGTACTCCCAGTGTCCCCTGGCCCAGGTTAATGGTGTTCAGATAATTCTCCAGTATCTGATCCTTGGTCATGACCTTTTCGAGCTGGACGGCACAGTACTGTTCCTGGAACTTTCTCTTGAACTTGTCTACCAGACTGCTCTCTTCGGTCCAGGAGGTGAAAACGTTATTCTTAAGGAGCTGCTGGGTGATAGTGGATGCACCCTGATGGAGGTTACCCTTAAGGGCTTTGACACCCGCACGCATGATACCTTTTATATCGATACCGTTATGTGTGTAAAATCTCTCATCCTCTATGGCAACAAAAGCATGCTGCATATCAAGGGGTATCTTGTCGAGCTTGACATACACACGGTTGGAATTTTCCGCTATGAGCTTGGTCAGCTGATTGCCCTCATTGTCGTATACGTTGGTCGAGTAACCGGCCGGAGCAACATCCACATTGGAGATGTCCGGAGCCGTGTCCACGACACCCATAAAGAGGCCGATCCCCGCACACAGTCCCGCCACTCCCACAAGGACGACTGCAAAAGCCGCAACGATGAACAGGCTGACCGCACAGAACTTTCCTACCTTTGTAGTCGGCGACCCTATCGCTTTCTGTCTTTTTCTTATTCCTCTTCTTCCATAGTTCATGGTATTTCCTCAGACTTATCCGGCTGCGCTCTTATCCCTTTCTGGCGCATTCCTTATAAAAGCTCATCCTGTTATCATATCAGATATCCGGAAAAACTACAAATCCATCTCTTTTGTCCGGCCTTTTCCTATAAAGTGACCCGAAGCTCGTATGTCCAGCCTTCCGACGTGTCATACTTCTGATACTCGTCCACAATGTTGCCAAGGATGTTGGCTATATAGACCTGTATTTCGACCGGAACTTCCGATCTTTTGGTCCCGGCGACTGAAAGCTTATACTCGCACTTCTTGGAAGTCACATACCTGCTGTCCACGTTCAGTGTCGCCCTGTCGCATTTTACCCCTTCTATTGCCGCAAGTATCCACAAAGAAAATGTCAGATCCGCCATTGAGGACCTGGGGACCTCACCGTACAGACAGCTCTTTACCTCCCCGACACTCACCCCTTCATTTTTCTTAAGGGCTTCATTCATATTGTCGGTTATTATCTTCTTAAGGTCCGAGACCTTGAAATAAGCTGTCGTCTGCAGGCGGAGCATCTTGTCACAGGACCTTCTCACGAAACTGTTGTAGTTCTCACCCATGTCCCTGCGGCGCAAAAAGGCATCAAGGACCCGGTTGAAAAAAGGTGCGATCTTGTTGTAGCTGTACTGCTGCTTTATCAGGGCCTTCTTCAGCCGGTCCAGTGTATCCTCGAAAACCTTCTCGTCATTTTTAAGATCGCTGATCCTCCTTAAGATGTCACGATGGATATGGGCCTCGTCAATGGAATCCTTGACCCCCTCGACTATATCCTCTATGTTCCACGGAGGCAGGAATACCTTCCGCACACTGTACTCATTGACTATCTTGGGTATATACTTTTCATCCGTAAGATCCGTGCACACATCGAGCACCACATCCGGATATTCGACAGAGCATTTCCTTGCGAATTCGTGGACCTTCATGTCCGGTATAAAGCCGTCGGTAAGGACCAGATAGAATTCCCGCTCTCCCAAAAGTTCAAAGGCCTGGGCGGCAGAGCTTGCATGTATGAACTCTATCCCTTCGTCATTGAACCTCCCCTTAAGGTTCTCGGCGATCCTATCATTTGTCTGCAGATATAAGATACTTGTCTCCATCGGACACCTCACGGTCGAATATGATATGAAATACCCTGTTTACGCCGTTCCAGATAAAAAATGCGGTAAAATGCACATACATTGTTATTTTATCACATTTTCTTATACGAAAACACTATATATTGTATTTTACACGCTATTAATGCAACTATCTGCTTCTTCTGTCATGGGTCCTGTAATATTCCACTTTATCCTCATACATCTGCCTGTCGATACGGCCTGTGACATCGGCGGCATCCTCTATGTCAAACACATCGCCGCCCATGGAAGCGGAAAGTTTATAAGGCTTTCCGGATGACTCATTATAAGCTTCGATGGCAGCATTTACCTTTGCACAGCTCCTGCTTATGACATCCTCGCCCTCGTCATCTATTATCAGAACGAACTCGTCACCGGCAAACCTTATGACGTTTCCGTCATCACCAGCAACGGCGGTCAGTATCCGGGCCATTTCTCTTAAGGCCTCATCGCCCTCCTCATGGGAATGTTCGTCATTTATGGCCTTGAAATTGTTCATGTCGATCATGATGGCGGCAAATCTGCTCTTTTTCCGTTTCACGTAATAGCGGATGATCTTGTCAAACTCGTATCTGTTATACACACCGGTCAGCTTGTCTATATAGAGATATTCCTTCTGCAGACAGATGACTATGCTGCAAAAGGCCACCGCAAAACTCACGGGCTGAAGTGAGACTCCGTAAAAGGCCGTCTGTATAACGACACCGAGCACTATGCTCAGCACAAACTCCCACACGGGAAAATACCTCAGCGATCCGTGTCTCTTTCCTGCCGTTACATATAAGAACATGCTGTACAGCATGAGATAAAAGGCCACAAACAGATATACAAAATAAAGAGGTCCTCTGCTGTAGACATTGTTTTCGTCTACCGAAAAGACTATGGGGGTAAAAAGATTGGCTATGATGAGGATGACTTCAAGGGCAGAGAGCCCCCACACGATGGCATACTGCAATCTTGATATATGACTCCTGATATGCTTGATGATCAGGACCAGCATACCGGTCCCCACCACCAGGTTATAGATGAAAAGGAGGGAATTCCCGAATATGACCACAAAGCGGGCAAAGGGACCGGGCCTCCCGTCGACGGCAAATATGACCGGATCGAACAGGCAGTTGATCAGTGTTGCGATCACGAGGATCAGCAGTATACGGCTTTCGTCCCTGCGGCCCGGAAGCTCCCATCCGCGGGCGCACAAGATCAGCGTCAGCAGAAGGACACCGACGTAATCCGCAATATATACAGATGTCATATCTATCCCTGAAACCATATGGTAATATTATAAACTATCTCCCGGCATGTTAACAACAAAAAACGATCAGGGGAAGGTTCTGACCCGTCCCCTGATCGACTTGATTGGCTCCTTTAAACTTATGCTTGAATTTGCCATTTTACAACCACTTTTGTGACAGAGCTGTTTATTTCCCTGAAAGCTTCAGCATTATCTCGTTGCTGCGGGATACGAACTTTGTCATGGCATCTGCCGACAGCGGCCGGTTTGAAAGGACCGCAAGATCGTAGAGCTGGCAGGCGAACATCTCGGCATCGGCACCCTTCTTGGCCTCAAGGAGATACTTTACCAGTTCGTTCCTGCTGTTGAGGACCAGCGTTTCTCCTTCGGAGCCGAACATGCCCATATCCATGCCGCCGCCCATGGAATACATCTTCATCATATCCTGCATGCGGCGCGTCTGTTCGGAAACAGTGAGCACCGAAGAAATGCTCTCGTTCTTCAGGGCTTCAAGTTTGACCGTGAGCTTATCGTTTGACAGAGCCTTATGGAAGAGCTTGGTAAGGGTCTTCTCATCCTTCTCCGTCTTCTTCTTGTCATCCTCACTCGCCTCTTCCTTTGAGGAATCGGTGATGTCGGCATCTATCCTCATGAACCTGACATCTTCCATCTTGGACTCGAGCTGGTTGATGAAGGGCTGGTCAATGTTGTGGGTAAGGACCACCGCATCAAGTCCCTCTTCACGGAACATGTTGATGTACTGGCTCTGCTGCTGGACATCGGTGACATAGTATACGGTCTTCCTGACCTTATCCTTTTCTTCACCATCTTCCGCCGCCTCATCCTTTACGGTATCAGCGGCTTCAGCTTCTGCCGCAGCTCCTTCATCAACGACCTCAGCCTCGACAGTCTCTCCGTTCTCATCTGTGGCCTCTTCCTTCTTCTTTTCAGGAAGTTCGAGGCACTCGGGCAATGTCATGTACTTGCCGTCTATATCCTTGAAGAGGATGTAATCGGTCATCTTCTCGCAGAACTTATCGTCCTTGAGGCAACCGTACTTGATGAAGGGACTGATATCGTCCCAGTATTTCTCGTAATCTTCCTTCTCGGTCTTACACATACCGGCCAGCTTGTCGGCAACCTTCTTGGAGATATAGTCGCTGATCTTGTTGACAAAGCCGTCGTTCTGAAGAGCGGATCTTGATACGTTAAGAGGAAGATCCGGGCAGTCGATAACGCCCTTAAGGAGCATCAGGAACTCGGGGATCACCTCTTTGATATTATCGGCTATGAAGACCTGGTTATTGTAAAGCTTGATCACGCCCTCTATGGATTCGTACTCCATGTTTATCTTGGGGAAGTAGAGTATTCCCTTCAGGTTGAAGGGATAATCCATGTTCAGATGGATCCAGAAGAGGGGCTCCTTGTAATCCATGAATACCTTGCGGTAAAAGTCAAGGTACTCTTCTTTGGTGCAGTCGCTGGGATGCTTTGCCCACAGGGGATGGGTATCATTGATTGGAACCTCGCGGCGGACTATCTTGGCCATCTCTCTTGCGGGGCTGATCTCAACCTTTTCCTTCTTGCCGTCCTTCTCCTGCTCCTCGTACTTTGCTTCCTCGGTATACTTCTCGATGACCGTATCCTTATCGGTCACCTGGTCTGCAGGTATGTTGTCATACTGGGTTTCGGCTCCGCTCTTTACAAGGAAGATGGGAGTAGGCATGAAGGAGCAGTATTTCTTCAGGACTTCCCTCATCCTGTACTCATTGCAGAACTCAAGTGAATCCTCATTAAGGAAAAGCGTGATCGTTGTTCCGACCTCGGTACGGTCTCCGTCTTCCATGCTGTATTCAGTGCCGCCGTCACACTCCCAGTGAACCGCCTTGGCGCCTTCCTTGTATGAAAGCGTATCGATGTGAACTTCATCCGCTACCATGAACGACGAATAAAAGCCCAGGCCGAAATGACCTATGATCTGGTCGTCATTGGTCTTGTCCTTGTACTTTTCAAGGAAGGCCGTAGCTCCCGAGAAAGCTATCTGGGTGATGTATTCCTCGACCTCATCGGCATCCATTCCAAGACCCGTATCAGAGAACATCACCTTCTTGTTCTCGGGATCGACCGTGATCCTGATCTCCATGTCCTTTCCGTCCGGGATGGAATACTGACCAATGACATCCAGCTTCCTGAGCTTGGTTATGGCATCACAGCCGTTACTTACAAGCTCACGGGCAAAGATATCATGATCGGAATACATCCACTTCTTGATTATGGGGAAAATATTCTCGCTGTTGATCGTTAAACTGCCTTTTTTAGCCATTTTTACTACCTCTTTTCTTAAATACTGTATTCAAGGCTCGTTGGAAGCAGCATATATTTGCTCCGTTTCCGCTTACCAAGAGCATCTAATGTTGTTATACACCTCGCTATGTCCGCAACCGGCCGCCAACCGGCATCCATGCCTTTTTGTGGCGGCCTATCCGCTCCATCCGGTCGCGGATTTGCTGCTTTATCCAACAACATAAGATGCTCTAGGTTCGCTCCAAGGTCGCAAATACATATTGCTTCCACTGAGCCATAACATCTTGAGAGTTCTGTCCGAAAATGATGATAACGCCACATGAAATGAAAGTCAAGAAAAAATTAGCACTCAACTTCATTGAGTGCTAATAATCGTAAAGTATTTATCATATATATCGAAAAAGCCTGTAGTCTTCACTGCTCCCCCGGAGTCATAATGGATGCTGTCCCACAATGGCTTGTTGAGATTGGAGGTCACGGTCCCCACGAAATTGTCATAGATCTCGTTGAAAGCCTCCTGCTTCCTCTTCTCAACGATCTTGACCTTGTTGGCATCAGTCTCCTCCGGATTGAAGGTCGTTATGCAGTATATGAGGTGGTAGCCGAACTCGGTCTCCACTATGTCGGAGACTTCACCTTCACCAAGATTGAATGCCGCCTCTTCAAACTCCGGAGGCATGACCCCGCGTCCGAAGCTGTACTCGCTGCTCGTATCTTCATTATAATCCGCGGCCAGCACCTCAAAGGCCTCACCGTCATTGATCTTCTGCTTTATCTGCGCGATCCTTGTCAGTGCGTTCTTCTTCTCTTCGGGACTGTACTCATGCCTGATCCCGTTCTCATCCACGGAATATGTCTTGATCAGTATGGTCCTGACTGTGATGGTCCTTGCTTCGTCATCACTGATCTCGGGATTGATCTCTTCCGTTATGGCTTCGTAGAGCTTGTTGGCAGTCGCAAATTCACGGTATAGACCCGTTATGACTTCGGCATCGATGTCAAGATACGTGATCTCTTCAGGGGTCAGGCTGTCAAAGTATTCCCGTGCAGCCGCCTTGACCTTGGCCTCTTCATCCTCGTCAAGCTTGACATTATACTGGTCGGCCAAAAGGTACATGGTCTTTATCTGGGCTATCCTTGCAAGTATGTTGTCCTTGTAACTGTCCTCTAAAGTCCCTTCCCCGACGGGTACGGACCATATCCTGTCACCGAAGACCTCACTGTACCGGTTCTCCGAGTTGGCAAGATAGACCATGATCTCATTTTTCATGCAGGGGTGTCCTTCAAGCCGGAAGACCTCATTCTCGAGAAAATCGGATGTAAGGACCACCTCGGTGGGAAGCGTGTCACCTCCGCACCCCGTCAGGAAGATACAGCATGCAGATATAAGGGCAAGTGATCTTTTACATAATGTCAATGTGGCTTGCAGTGCTCTTTGCGGCTTCTTCTGCCTTCTCTCCGGCTTCTTCTGCAGCATGGCCAAAATCCTCGAATTCAAAATCGCTTGTCTTCTTGTCTTCCTTAACAAGTCCGACACCGCTCTTGGCGTCTTCCGCCTTTGTCATCATATCGTTTGCAACCGATTTGATGGCCTTCTTCAGGGATTTTCTGCCGGTCTCGGCTGCCTTTGCTATATCCTCTGCAGCTTCCTTGACATCATCAGCCACCTTTTTGGCCTCATCCTTGAACTCGGGATCTAAAGACACATAGGAGCGCTCTTTGCCGTCACCTGCGCCTTCGTTGTCGTCACCAGCAGTATCGGCAACGGTCCTGTCTTTACTGGTCTCGCAGAAATACCACAGACCCGCGAGGGCTGCTCCAGTAATACCTACAAATGTTACAAACTTACCAAAACCTTTCATCATATTTCTCCTTTCATCTCCATAAGAACCTGATCCTTGAGTTCCCTTGCTCTGTCTTTTATACGGCTGTTCGCAGTCTTACTTGTCAGGATGGTTGCTATCATCTTCTGGGCAACACTGTAATCCGCAAACCTTGCCGCAAGAACACCAAGCAGATAATCGAGGGTTATCTCATCCATACCTGCCATGGGATATGTCTCCTTCTGGCGGGCATTCATAAAGCCTTCATAGGCTGCTTTGAGAGCCTCGTTCTCATCATTTCGAAGCTGCGCCATGACATTGTCATAATCGGGATCATCATCCGAAACATTTTCTTTTTTCCCGCGTATGACCCATGCCATCTTGAGGCATACCAGGGCCTTCTCACTGTCCTTCGCCCTCTTTACGATGGATGACGCCAGAGCCACCTGGTATCTCTGGATGGCATCATCATATGAGAGGACGGGATTATTGGCAACACCGCGCACCTTGCCTCCTATTCCCTCACGAAGAAGCTTTACCTGGGCCTGGGGAAGGGGGGCAAAATATCTGAGCAGGCAGCCGTAGCCGCAATAGGGACATATGACAACATCATACTTTGCCGGCTCGAACTTGGCATACTTGGGCCGAAGATCCGGATCCTGTCCTATAGCCCTTGCTTTTCCTGTCTTGACCGCACGGAAAGTAAACTTCTTGGCACATACAGGGCACTCGGCCGACTTGTCAAAAAGCACGTCCTTCTCATCAAAGGGAGCTTTCTCCTTGGGCGCCGGAGGCGGAGCCGGCCTTGTCGGTGCGGCTTTTTTCTCCTCCTTGAAGATATCGGCGTCTTCCAGCTTTTCAAGACCCAAATTTGATAATCCTGATAACAAACCCATTGGTAACCTCCAAACCCATCCCGGATACTATTTATTATCGGGCAGCCTGAAGCTGCTCTTTAACGATACCACCCTGTTGAACACGGGTGCACCTTCCGAAGAATCCCTGCAGTCCACATTAAAGAACCCGTTTCTTACAAACTGGAAGGCTTCATAGGCCGTGGCTTTTGCCAGTGACGGCTCCAGCATGCAGTTTTCACACACAGTGATGGAGTTGGGGTTGAGATTGAGACTTCCGTCTTCATTATACACACCCTTTTCCTCATCTATGAGATTCTCATAAAGCCTTGCGGTCGCGCGAAATGCCGTCGGTGCGTTGACCCAGTGTATGGTGCCCTTGACCTTGCGGGTAACCTCTCTTCCGTCCTGACGGGTATCAGGATCATACTCGGCATGGACAGTGGTTACATTACCTTCCGCATCGGTCTCATAAGAAGTACATTTTACAAAATATGCGTTCATGAGGCGGACCTCATTTCCGACAAAGAGCCTGAAATACTTCTTGGGCGGCTCTATCATAAAGTCTTCCCTTTCTATATACAGTTCCCTCGAAAAAGGCACCTGGCGGTCTCCAAGGCTCTCATTTTCAAGATTGTTGGGAATTGTAAAATATTCCGTCTTATCTTCGGGATAATTGTCTATCACAAGCTTTATGGGATCGAGCACTGCCATCACCCTGGGCTTTTTAAGCTTAAGGTCCTCTCTGATGCAGTATTCAAGCATGGCATAATCGACCGAAGACTGGCTCTTTGACACACCGCACAGCTTTACGAAATTCTGAATGGATTCGGGTGTAAAGCCCCGTCTTCTAAGAGCCGCTATGCTGACAAGCCTCGGATCGTCCCAGCCGTCCACTATACCCTCTTCGACGAGCTTCTTGATATATCTTTTTCCGGTCACGACGTTTGTCAGATACATCTTGGCAAACTCGATCTGCTTGGGAGGTTCGGGATACTCGAGCTCCCTGACCACCCAGTCATACAATGGCCTGTGATCCTCGAATTCGAGTGTACAGCAGGAATGTGTGACATTCTCTATGGCATCCTCTATGGGGTGGGCAAAATCGTACATGGGATAGATGCACCACTTGTCCCCCGTATTGTGATGACTCATATGTGCCACCCTGTAGATAACGGGATCGCGCATGTTTATGTTGGGGCTTGCCATGTCTATCTTGGCGCGCAGAACCTTTTCCCCGTCGGCATAGAGACCATTCTTCATATTCTCGAACAGCTCGAGGTTTTCTTCCACACTCCTGTCCCTGTAAGGGCTGTTCTTTCCGGGCACCTCAAAGGTACCCCTGTACTCCCTTATCTGGTCGGCCGTAAGATCGCACACATAGGCCTTTCCTTTTTTGATGAGACGGACAGCCGCCTCGTACATCCGGTCAAAATAGTCCGAAGCAAAGAAAAGCCTGTCCTCCCAGTCGGCTCCCAGCCATGCCACATCTTCCTTTATCGATTCTACGAATTCCGTCTTCTCCTTGGTCGGATTGGTATCGTCAAAACGGAGGTTGAACTTTCCGCCGTATTCCTTTGCAAGGCCGTAGTTGATAAGTATTGCCTTGGCGTGTCCTATGTGAAGATAGCCGTTGGGTTCGGGAGGAAAACGTGTATGGACGGTCGAATATGTCCCCTCCGCAAGATCCTTGTCTATTATGTCTTCTATAAAGTTTTTTGTTTCCTCGCTCATCTGTTTTCCTTCCTGTCTCTGGATACTTTCTTTATGATGTCAGATAAACCCTGTGGTTTAGAAGCTCCCTGGGGATCGGATGTCCCGCCTTTTCTATCCTGCCCGTGGCGATATCAAAGAGATGGATCTCATGAGCCATCTTCTGGTTATATCTGTCGATCAGCTGTGTATACTGCGGATTGGTGGCTATGGGGCCTTCGCGTATGACCTTGGAAAAAGGGCAGTAATTAAAAAGGATGAACCTGACCACCTTGTTATGCCTCAGGGCGCCTGAGCTTTCGAACTGGATATAGGTGCTGTAATCGGCAACAAACATCTCCTTGTAGGAGTTGCGGTGTTTGGACATTGCCGATTTGATCCTTTCCTTGGCCTCCTGGGACAGATCACGGTTCTTCCTGTAGGTGTCTATATAATCAACATAATCACTGGTAAGGCTTCTCTCGGTAAGGTCATTCCACCTGGCCCCCTGTATCCTCTTGCACAGTTCCCAGCGGAATTCCCCGCACATCTTGATGATAACGCCCGACAGGTCCTCCTCCTCGATTATGGGAAGCATGAAACGGCCCGGCGTGGTGCGCTTGGCTCCCGTTATCTCCTGCCACATGGCGGCACGCGTACCGACCACAGGCATCAGGATGATATCAGGAAGGACCTCGACCTGAATGAAGGCCTTGTCAAGTCCCTCTTCGGGAGCGGTAAATACGGTCTGCCTGTAAAAAAGTGAATAATCTATAGCCTTTACAAGATTAAAAGTCTTATGGATGATATCAAAATTCAGCAGGGATTTTTCAAGAGGTCTCGTAAGGTTCTGCTCCGAAAAGAAAGGGACAAATGTAGTCACCCTGGATGTCATCATCCGGTTTGCGGACCGGAACATATTGTCGATCTCAAATATGACACGCCTCTTCCCGTCACGGAGGGCCTCCTGCTCCTGCACGGCCGTGATGGCCCCGTCCTTTCTCTGCTTGCGCAGTTCGGAAATGTAATCCGTGGAAAAATCGTTGACGGACGGATCCTTTTTACAGGTATAGATAAGACGCAGCCACTGGTAGAGCGGGAATACGCGCATATTGTCATCAAGACCTATGGCACGTGATGCCTCATAGAGTATCCGTGTGTTCTCGGCTCCCGCAAGTCTTTCATCTATATAACCGAAGTAAAGGAACATAAGTACTTCATCGGGGATGTTGGTATCTTCAAGCGATCTGAAGAAGCAGAGCTTGTACAGATCATAATAGTAGGACGTCAACTCCTTGCGAAGACGTCTTGCACCGTCATCGGATGCGCCCTGATCGGACATTGAAGCAAACTGCCCTATCTTCTGGAGCACCTTGTTCCTGTCTGCTTCCGACAGCTGCGCATAGCTTAATATGTTCATGCATGAATTGGAAAAATCAGGCATAAGCCGACCCCCGTGTTGATTTTTGAACTATCTTAATATGATGACAGGGTCAAAAGGTCATGAAGCGATCATGCTTGCATGAATCGCTTTATGGACTTGGGACCCTGTCATCATATTATATGATAAGGTCCGTCGAATTACAAATATAATCGCATCAGCCCCTGCACCCCTTGCATGATGCACAGTCTCCCTGTTTATCCCAGCAGTAAGTACAGAGCTTGGATTTGTCGATCCCGACCGACTTGACCATGTCATCAAGGCGGTGGAAACGAAGGGATGTAAAGCCCAGCTGTGACCGGATCTCCTCAAGCATTTCCTTATAATTCGTGCTGTCGGGATCCGCATAATCGGCAAGGACCGCCTCATCGACATCCTCTCCTTCACGCTTGCGGATGATACGCCTGGTGATCAGGTCATATTCCGAATTGGATCTGGAAAAGTTCAGGAATTTGCACCCGTAGAGAAGGGGCGGGCAGGCCGGACGGACATGGACTTCCTTTGCCCCGGAGTTATAAAGGAATTCCGTGGTCTCCCGAAGCTGGGTCCCCCGTACTATGGAATCATCGATAAGCAGGAGAGATTTCCCGCGTATGAGTGCATCCACCGGTATCAGCTTCATATGGGCGATAAGGTTCCTCATGGACTGGTCCGTTGGCATGAAGGATCTGGGCCAGGTAGGCGTATATTTGATGAAGGGTCTTGCAAAGGGAATGCCCGACCTGTTGGCATAACCTATGGCATGGGCTATGCCGGAATCGGGAACACCGGCAACTATATCGGGACTTACGTCATCACGGGATGCCAGCATGGCTCCGCAGTTGTAACGCATGGTCTCGACATTTACGCCCTCATAGTTTGAATTGGGATAACCGTAATATATCCACAGGAAGGTGCATATCTTCATGGTCTCTTTCGCGGGACTTAAGGTCTCATAGCCCTCCGGAGTTATGTAAACTATTTCCCCGGGCCCCAGTTCCTTTTCGTCCATATATCCCAGATTGATATATGCAAAGCTCTCAAACGAAACGCAGTAACAGTCCTCCTTCTTTCCTATCATGACCGGAGTACGGCCATAGAGGTCCCTTGCCGCATATATGCCTTCCTCTGTCATGATCATGAGGGTCATTGATCCTTCGATCAGTTCCTGGGCGTATTTTATCCCATCCACAAAATTATCCTTCTGGTTGATGATGGCCGCCACCAGCTCCGTCGGATTGATATTGGATCCGCTCATTGCAAGGAACTGTGTCCTTCCTCCTGCCGATACCGCCTCCACCAGCTCATCCAGATTGTCGATGCGCCCTACGGTAGTGATGGCAAAGGTTCCCAGATGCGATCTGATAAGAAGGGGCTGGGGCTCATAATCGGATATGCAGCCTATGCCAAGGTTTCCCTTCAGTTCGTTTACATCCCTGTCGAACTTTGTCCTGAAAGGGGAATTGGTAATGTTATGGATCGCACGGTCAAAGCCGTTTTTGCCATAAACAGTCATTCCCGCACGCCTTGTGCCCAGATGTGAATGATAATCCGTCCCGAAGAACAGATCCCACACACAGTCTTTTTTTGATGCAACACCAAAGAATCCACCCATTGTCGTTCTCCTCTACAAAAGTCCAAGCAAGATATAAAAAGCAAGTGATGACAGCGCAAATGCTGCCGACGATATCATGATAAGGGCACAGGCCCCCTTTTTCCCTTTTTCATAAAGCATATCATACCAGAGGCCCGTACAGACGGGCAATACAGCTGCCGCAGCTGCGCAGTATCTGAAATTCATTGCGGAAAGGTTCTTCCCCGAAAGGGCAAAGGCCAGATATCCAATAAGGGATACGGCAAAAACCGATACCAGCATCAGTCTTATCCCCTTATCCTCCTCCCCCTCAACGGGAGCGCACATCCTAATAAAGGATGCCAGCCTGACTGTAAGGCTTATGGCCGCAGCGGCAAGAAGTATCCATCCGGCCATTGTAAGATATGGCGATACACTTACAAAATCCCCTTCACCGAACAGGGAGGACTTGACGGTCGCAAGTATAAGGTTATATTCATCATATCCGTACCCGTTAGCCTTCATGTACAGAAAGGGGGAGGCGGTCCTTAGGTCCAGGAATGTGGGCACAATCCCGAACTTTTCCACCTGTTCCCCGACCTCAGGTATATAGGTGGGCGGCATGTTAAAGAGAATGCTGTTCCTTACCGTCCACCACAGTCCCAGCGGGAAGACTATGAGTGCAAATATGAAAAGATCCCTTATATGCTTAAGCAGCCTGCCCTTATCCCGAAAAGCCCCGGTATCCTTTACGATCTTATATATCATAATAGGGCCTATGCCTATGGCCGTAAGCACCGATGAAAGCTTGGCCGACATGGACAATCCGATGACAAGAGCCAGGGCTGATATGAGAAGCGGACCCGGCTTTTTGTACCAGCGTATGGCTGTATAAAGAGCCGCCACGGAAAGCATGACCGACAGGGCATCATTGTTGAGGCTTGCAGACATCAGTATGTATATGGGATGAAATGATACGATAAGCATTGTAATAAGCACGGACTGCTTTTTCATATCAAGCTCGCGGCATATCATATATATGATGTACATGGTCATGCACATATAG
The DNA here is from genome assembly GCA_024693225.1 of Lachnospiraceae bacterium. Lineage (GTDB taxonomy): Bacteria > Bacillota > Clostridia > Lachnospirales > Lachnospiraceae > UBA2868. Next base: position 6,133 of record JAILLI010000057.1, on the reverse strand, counting down.
ATAAAGGGAAGTATCTGAACATTCTTGTAAAGTCTCGGTGGGGTGATGCCGCACCGGATCCCCAGCCACATCCATACCGCTGCCACAAGATGATGCAGGGGCGGCTGAAAAAAAGCCCACACGGTACGCGGGTCAAAATCAGGCAGGGCCTTGTGTGCGAGTATGTACTCGATATAGGCGGCATGTCCTTCGCCGGCGCCGAAATCAATGACATCGTGCTGACGGCACCAGACCGGTGTGTAGATCATATATGACAGTTTCAGAAAGACGCCGGTTAGATATGTTATGAATACGGCAAAAGCGGGGATGCTGCTTTTATATGCACAGACCCCGATGACGATGCATATGAGAAGAAAAGCAAAGGATGCGGTCTTAATGCTTCCTGCAGAAATATCAAAACAAAAAGCCAGGAAAAGCATCGCACAAAAGAGTAATATGACAGGCCTGAAGCTATATCCTGATCTCATTCTTCCTCCGTCTGGGATAACATCTGTGAGGCATCATCCGCATTCTGTGTTCCGGGGAACTCTTCCATGACCCGTCTGTATATCTCGTCCGCCCCGGCCGTATCATCCGATTCCCTGTAGGCATAGGCAAGATCCATAAGATAATCGGAATTCTCCTTATCAAGCTCGCATGCCTTGAGATAATATTCTATGGCTGTTTTATAATCCTTGGTCTTGAGAGCTTCCTTAGCAACTTTGACATACTCCTCAAGAGCCGAGCCCGCTGCATTTTCCTGGAGGCTGGCGTAGAGATCCTTAAATGCCTCCGAAGTCCCCTCCAGATACTCCGGCCCTATCTCGGCCAGCTCCTCCATCACATCAGCCGAAGCCGACGGATCCTCTATGTACCTTTTTGCCGCCAGAAGGAGCCTGTCATTCTCCGTAGTCGCACCGTTTTCCCCGGTAAGCTCTTCTATCTGCCGGGTCAGTTCCTCATTTCTTGCCTCAAGTGTCTCTGCCTGCTTTACCGATTCCTGGTGTGAGGCCTTTTCGGTCGCAAGCTCCTCGCTTACCGCTATAAAATCGGCCTCCGTCTCTACAGTCGCCTGCTTGATCTTCTGCGGAAGTATGAGATACCAGGTTATCGCTATACCCAGTACCAGTCCTATGGCTATGTTTATGATGCTGGAAAAGCCTCTCTTTTCCCTGGTCGCGACCGGCTGGATGATCGTATCGTTCCCGTTCTGGTAGGTGATGATCTCCTGGGGGACAAGGGCGGCGTTTTCGCCTTTGCCGTCACCCTTATTCTGCATCTGCGTGATCAGGCTGTTGATCTCTTTGAGATATCTCTGGGTAGTGGTATCGTTCCTGTCGATCTTGAGCACACGGAGCAGGGTCCTCCTGGCCTTATCGTAGTCACCTGTCTCTATATACAAAAGGGCCAGAAGCTGGTACCCGTTTACGAGATTTTCGTTTATGGAAAGGACCTTCTTGAGCTGGACAATGGCAAGATCCCGGCTGTTCTGATAACAGAAGCCCAGGGCCTGGTTGTATTTTTTGATGGTCTGATTGATCGTTTCAAGGCGTGACGGATTGCTCTGCAGGTATTCGATATATTCGTCGGCGAGATTTTTCTTGCTCTCGTAGTTCCGGCTTATTATCCATTCGGAAAGGGCATTTACCACCTCGCCCCTTTCAAAATAACAAAGTCCCAGCAGATTCCTGGCATCGGTATTCTTTTTATTGTATTTAAGACTCGCACTTAAGGACGTTATGGCCCCTGATATATCACGGACATTTGCCTTTGCAAGACCGTCATTGTAAAGCATATTGGACATGCACATTATGTGCCTGTATATCCTTATGTCAGTCCCGCAGTTAGCACAGAAGTCCTCCCGGCCGATACGTCCCCCGCATACAAAACATTTCATAATTCTTTATTTTCTTTTTCTCTTCTGAGCATCTCGACCATGATATCCGTCATGTCCGTAAGTTCGTGTTCACGTACGGCGTTTTCCACTTCTTCTATCTCCATGCTCGGATGAAATCTCTTAAGTTCTTCTTCAAAATTGATCATAATGTCCTTACCTCTATATCGCTGCTTCCCTCGGGTCTGTAGAACTTTACGTGCTGCATATAATTGGAAACCTTCATCTCCTTATCGTCTATGCGCACGGTAACGCCCGGGAATACCGTATCCTCTACCATGACCGCAGCCGAAATGCCCACGTTCATGGTCTCTTCGATCTCGGTCAGCTCTTTTTCCACATGCTCAAGCAGCCTCTCATCTCGTTTCATCCTTCTTGTGAGCTGGCTGATCTTGGCTTCCTTTACATCCAGGGGATCGCTCGTAAGCCTCACGTCCCTGATCTGTTCTATCTCACTCTTCAGTCTTGCCATACTGTCGCGGGCACTCTGCGCTTTCTGGTTGAGCAGATGGCGGCGCTTGTCGTAATCCTCGCTTATGCCCGAGGCGGCCACCGTCTTGAGCTCCGCCTTGTTGCCTATGCAGGCCGCGCTCATGGCGCCGACGCTGTAATTCTTTCCGCCTATGATCGCTCCCCGCTTTCCCTTGACAACAACTGACTTGCCGGCCGATATGACAGAATTGAGTATTATGTTTGCCTCAACGTTTCCCTTGGCCTTGACCTCGGTAAATTCGATAAAATTGGCATATATGTTGGCACCGGATACGAGCCTGGCTTTTCCGCCGCCCTGCATCCCTTTCTTCAGGACTATGTCCCCTTCCGCGATGATGGTGGCACCTTCCACCGCACCATCCACTGTAACGGACTTGGTCGCCCTGATGAAGGTCCCCGACCGGACATTTCCGTGAACTACCACATCCCCGCGAAAATCGATACGGCCGATGACCAGATCAAGGTCCTTGCGCAGTTCATACAGATCCCTTATGTGCATCTTGAAATTGTCATACTCAACGCGGCCTTCCATGGTAGCTGTATATGTGTTGCCGTCAAAGGACACCTCAAAGCCCGTCCCCTTGATGGCAGGCAGCTCTTTGGCCGCTTTACACCTGATCTCACGGTTTCTGACATCAAGCCCCGAGCTTCCCGGAACGGCGGGATGATACACAGCCAGCACATCGCCGGGACTTACGGACTGGATAACGCTCATGCTCTGATAATCAACAGATCCGTCCGAACGTATGGCCGGATGCTTTATCTCGCCCGACGAGAACATGAACTCGTAATACCCGCTCTGGCTCTCGATCATCTTCTTGCCGGTCGCCACGACAATGTCCTTTAAGTATATCTTTTCATTGATCAGTTTCTCTATCTCTGAATATACAAGACCTGTCATGACCCCGTTTGTGCGCAGGAAATGAGCGATATCCTCCACAGTGATGGTCTCCCCTTGCGCGGGAGCTGTGACGAATATCGTTGCCGACATCGAATCATCCGATATGTTGCATCTCCAACCGTCGGTCGTTACTGCCATGTGATACGCCTTCCCCGATAAGGACTAGCCCTTTTTCGTGAGTATCTCCAGTCTGTCCCTTACCTGTGATGCCAGCAGGGTATATTTCTCAAGTTTGTCTTTTTCTTCGTCTATCTTCTCCTGCGGAGCCTTGCTTATGAACTTCTCGTTCCCAAGCATGCCTTCGCACCTCTTTATCTCTCCCTCCAGCCGCTTCATCTCTTTTTCAAGACGGGCTATCTCGGCCGAAATATCAACAAGTGAGGCAAAGGGGATGAAAAGGGCGCCATTCCTGATCATAACGGATACGGCATCATCTTCTATTCCGTTTTTTCCGCTCTGTATGGTAAGACCCGAGGCTCCGGCAAGGCTCTCAAAGAAAAGTCTTCCATTCTCAAATGCACTCTTTACGGTCTCATCCTCCGTAACAAGTATGACTTCCGCTTTTTTGGACGGAGCAACGTTCATCTCGCTCCTTACGTTTCTGATGCCGCGTACGGCTTCCTTGATGAGCTCTATCTGCTCCTCATCCTCCCTGTACTCGCGCTCCTTCCGGTACACGGGCCATGATGAGATCATGATGGAGGGTGCCTCGCGGTCGGGATCACCTTCGGTAAGGGTACAGTATATCTCCTCGGTTATGAAAGGCATGTAAGGATGCAGGAGCTTCAGGCTGTCTATAAGGACAGACCTTACGGTATATAATGCCGCATTTGCACTCTTCTCATCATCCGTGTTGTAGAACCTGGGCTTGATCATCTCTATATACCAGTCACAGAGGACATCATAGATGAAATCATAGACCTTGGCGGCCCCTATTCCGAGCTCAAACTTTTCCATATTGTCGGTGACTTCATGTATAACGTTATTGAGCCTCGAGAGCACCCAGCGGTCAACAGGCCACAGATCTTCCTCGGAAGGCTTAGTGATCTTCTTGCCCTCCATGTTCATCATGATGAACCTTGATGCGTTCCAGACCTTGTTGGCAAAATTCCTGGAGGCTTCAACCCTTTCATCGGTAAAGCGCATGTCATTACCGGGCGCATTGCCTGTAACGAGCGTAAACCGCAGGGCGTCGGCCCCGTACTTTTCTATGACCTCAAGAGGGTCGATGCCGTTTCCGAGCGACTTGCTCATCTTCCGTCCCTGGCCGTCCCTGATAAGGCCGTGGAAAAGAACGGTCGAGAAAGGCTTTTGTCCCATATGCTCAAAGCCGGAAAAGATCATCCTGATGACCCAGAAGAATATGATGTCATATCCGGTCACAAGAACATCCGTCGGATAGAAATAGTCAAGTTCCGGGGTCTTATCCGGCCAGCCCAGGGTGGAAAAAGGCCAAAGGGCCGATGAGAACCATGTGTCAAGTGTATCCTCATCCTGACTTATATGGGTACCGCCGCACTTGGGGCATTTGGTTACCTTCTCTTTGGATACGGTCATCTGCCCGCAGTCAGCACAGTAGTACGCCGGGATCCTGTGTCCCCACCAGAGCTGACGGCTTACGCACCAGTCACGGATATTGTCGGTCCAGTTGTAATATGTCCTGTCCATCCTGTCGGGCACAAGCCTGATATCCCCTGTCTCTACGGCCCGCCTGGCCGGTTTGATCAGCTCGTCCATCTTTACGAACCACTGCTGCTTGACAAGAGGCTGTATGGTGGTCCCGCACCTGTCGTGTGTCCCGACATTGTGGGAATAATCCTCGATCTTTACCAGAAGGCCCTCTTCGCGAAGCTGTTCGACTATGGCCTCCCTGGCAGCCAGATCCGTCATACCTTCAAATCTTCCGCCATTCTCATTTATGGTACCGTCATCATTCATGACATTTACTATGGGAAGGTTATGACGGTTACCTACTTCAAAGTCGTTGGGGTCATGACCAGGTGTGATCTTGACGACACCGGTCCCGAACTCCATGTCGACATATGTATCCTCAACAACGGGGATCTCCTTGTTCACGATCGGAAGCCAGACGGTCCTGCCGTGCAGTTTCTTATAGCGCTCATCATCGGGATGCACAGCAACGGCCGTATCACCCAGCATGGTCTCGGGACGTGTTGTGGCAAAAGTCAGGAATTCCGTTTTTGAAGGCTTGCCGTCATCACCCATGAGGGGGTATTTGATATGCCACAGATGCGAGGGCATCTCAACATATTCCACCTCTGCATCGGATATGGATGTATTGCAGACGGGACACCAGTTTATGATCCTGGCCCCCTTGTATATCAGTCCTTTGTTATAGAGGTTGACAAAGACTTCGGTGACTGCCCTGTTGCAGCCCTCATCCATGGTGAACCGCTCCCTGTCCCAGTCGCAGGAAGATCCCAGCCTCCGCAGCTGTCTTGTTATCCTGCCGCCGTACTCCCGTCTCCAGTCCCATACTCTTTCAAGGAACTTCTCACGTCCAATATCATGCTTGTCGATCCCTTCCTTCTTAAGCTCGGACATGACACGGACCTCGGTCGCGATACTCGCATGATCCGTACCCGGCTGCCATAGGGCATTATAACCCTGCATACGCTTGAAACGTATCAGGATGTCCTGCATGGTATTATCAAGGGCATGCCCCATATGGAGCTGTCCGGTTATGTTGGGGGGCGGCATAACGATCGTAAAAGGTTTGCGCGACCTGTCCACCTCGGCATGGAAATAACCGCTCTTCTCCCATTTTTCGTATAATCTTCCCTCCATTCCCGAAGGGTCGTATGTTTTGGAAAGCGTGGTACTCATAATATCTTTACTCCTCAGTC
>JAILLI010000089.1 GCA_024693225.1 Lachnospiraceae bacterium | reverse complement strand
TCTGTTCGTCTCAAAGGATCCTTTGTTCTCTAACACCCATTCCTGTACAAGGTCTGCTTTGCCCTTCAGCATCATTACAAAGCTGTACTCATTGTCATCAAGATAATAGATGTTGTCCTTGCTGAAATATCCCCGGTCAAGTACAAACCCTATCTTTCTGTATCCATATCCCTTTGCCTTGTCAACTGTACACTGGAACTGCGCCATATCATTAATGCTTCCGGGATACAGTTCATAGAAAAGAGGCTCCCTGTACTTTGTATCATACGCAACAGCATAGTTGAAGATATTGGTTTCTTCATTCTCTTTGGAATGTCCCTGTTCAACTATCCGGAGATCTCCTGCTTCGCAGTGTTTGGATGTAGAATCGTAGGAAATATAAATCTTCTCCCGGTGGTTCCGTTTTTCATTCCATTCATTCTGAAATGAAACGCTGACCTCTTCGTCCATGGATTTAAGGAAGTCACTTACTTTTGAATCACTGTATATCCTCATCTCATCTGCAAAAAGAGGATGGCTGTATGCATACACCGGATAGTACTGTGCGCGGTTATCTTCTTCAACGATCGAGTATGCTGCAAGATCGAGAAACAGGCCGACATCCTTAGGCGGAAGGAATCTTCCGAGTGTTTCATCAAGTCCATAGTCGTTGATGATCTTCCTGATAACTATCCAGGCTCCTATCCTAAGCCCGCAGCTTCTTGACGACCTGTCCCTTTCTTCAGGCAGTTCAACCTCCGGAAAATATTTCAGGAAGTTTTCATTAGGGTACATGAGCGTGTTGTCCACGCCGGATCGCTTCCCTATTGTCTTCCGTTTTGGGATGGTATATTTCCGGTCCGGAAGGTATTCCCTGTCATACTCATACTCAACATATGTTGTCCCTTTTTTAGAGCGGCAGGTGATCTTGCCCTGTACATCCGGTATCTTAACGACCGTATCCAAGTACATGTGGTACCTCCATATTTTTAGTGGGAATTGCTACTAAATATAGTGTACCACCACCGGCCTTCCGGGTCAAGCGAAAAATGCCGAAAAACCGCATTTTTACTGAATTTTCAAGGTGCTGTTCTATCAAATCTTGTGCTCAATTCCCGTTTAGTGGGAATTCCTCCGGAAGTTGAGGGAATACAGGCAGTTCACTCTGATCAGAATCGACGGCAGAGGCAAGACAATCTCGAAGAAAAAGGTCATGGTCAACATGAACAGATACTTCAAAGCAGCTTGATGAGGGGAGGAAATCCCCTCCTCTTTTTCCCAAAACCTACCCTTTAAGGAGACCAGCTATGAACATCAGGCGAAAAAACGGAAAGCTTATAAAAGAGATCCTCGATAAAATCGGTCCTGAAGATGCCGTCATACGTACCAAAAATGAATGGGCATTTTCCGTATACTATTCAGAACGCGATGAGAACTCTATCACGATAGAGATGTGCCTCAATACCGATTATCATGGCGATCCTCTCTTTGATCCTTTGATGAGGATAGAACTTGATCTGGATTCTGACGGAAACATTACCGAAGCCAAACCGCTTTATTATCTGAGCAGGACTCTGTTTTATACCGAGGAAATCTATTCCGATGGCAATCCGGCTTGTTATAACCCAAAGCTTTACAAAAAGGCTAGCCAATAAAAGGCTTGAAGAGATATCCTTTGGCGTCATTATCAGTCCGAAAGAGATAATAATGAACGAGTTTGGCATTTCACAGCGCATGCTCCAGCGTGATCTGAAGGATCTGCGCGATTGCGGCCTTATCAACGTAAAATATAACAAGGCTCGAAATATGTATATCAAATCCGAAGAAGTACAGCCTCTAACAGGAGAAACAAGCCTGTTCTCGCCATCGGGAGAAGCAAGATGAAAATCCGCACTGTCATAATCGATCAGCATCATCTGGTCGAGGAACTGTTCACGCATTTCGGTAATATCGCTCACCGTGTATATCTTGTAAATTATGTTGTTCAATAGTATCCAGTCATTTGTTTCCAGTGTTCTCATA
>JAILLI010000082.1 GCA_024693225.1 Lachnospiraceae bacterium | reverse complement strand
AATTATGTTACGCCTTACGGAGCGCTCCTCGTGGGAATAGATACGGACAGGATCGATATCAGGGAAAGCAAAGATAAGATCAACATAGACATAGATTATGCTCTTGATATAAATTATGAACATCTTGCAAACTGCAAGATCAAAATGGAGATAAGGAATTCCGGTGCAATGGACGGCACCGTCAGATCCGGGAGGAACACTCAGTGAAAGTAAGAAAGGCTATAATCCCGGCAGCGGGACTTGGCACACGATTTTTACCCGCTACAAAAGCACAACCCAAAGAGATGCTGCCGATCGTGGATAAACCCACTATCCAGTATATAATCGAGGAAGCGGTCGCGAGCGGGATCGAAGATATCATCATAGTCACGGGAAGAAGCAAACGTTCCATAGAGGACCACTTTGACAAGTCGGTCGAACTTGAACTTGAACTTGAAAAAAGCGGCAAGGAAGACATGCTCAGGATGGTAAGGGATATTTCCGAGATGGCAAATATCCATACCATAAGACAGAAGGAGCCCAGAGGCCTCGGCCATGCGATTTACACGGCAAGACATTTCATCGGAGGGGAGCCGTTTGCGGTCCTTCTCGGAGATGACGTCGTCGTATCAAAAAAACCGTGTCTTCTTCAGATGCTTGAAGTTTACAATGAATACCAGACTTCGGTGCTCGGAGTACAAAAAGTCGCCCATGAAGTCGTTAACAAATACGGTATAGTAGACTGCACCGCGGTTGATGATCGCGTATACAAGGTCCACGATCTTGTGGAAAAGCCTGCCGTTGATGATGCACCTTCCGATATCGCGATACTCGGACGTTATATCATCACCCCCGACATATTCTCATATCTCGAAGACCAGGATGCGGGAGCCGGCGGTGAGATACAGCTTACGGATTCGCTTCGGAGACTGTCAAAAGATCAGGCTATGTACTGCTATGATTTTAAGGGACACAGATATGATGTGGGAACAAAGATCGGATTCCTGCAGGCAAATATCGAATTTGCTCTTCGTAATCCTGAGGTTTCGGGTGACATGAGGGCATATATTGCAAAACTAAACTCGGACATGGATGCCATGATCGAGTATGAATAAAGGAGAACCGGTATGAACGGAATTTTATTAATCTCAACAGCAACGATCGTTATGCTGATCATCCTCGTTGTATTGGCGGGAATCGCCGTTCTTCTGTATTTCCTCGGAAAGAAGGCACAGAAGAGAGAGAGTGAACAAAGAGAACAGATCGATGCGATGAAACAGACGGTTTCGATGCTGATCATCGATAAGAAGCGGATGAAGATCAGGGAATCGGGTCTTCCCCAGGCCGTGATCGATCAGACACCAAAGCTGATGAGGTGGACAAAGCTTCCGATCGTCAAAGCAAAGGTCGGACCTCAGGTAATGTCCCTTGTATGTGACGATAAGATATTTGACAATGTTCCCGTCAAGAAGGAAGTCAAAGCAACGGTAAGCGGTATCTATATCACGAGCGTAAAAGGTATACACGGATCGATAGATACAAATAAAGAAGCCAAGAAGAAGAGCAGATTCAAACAGTTTGTGGAGAAGATGCAGGAGAAGGCCGGAGCAAAACCGGTAAAATGATATGTTCATGAACCGGAAAAAATCATCCGCTGTATTTTTGTGTGCGTTGTCTGCCGTATTTTTGTTCGGATGCTCTTCGCCAAAGGAACCCGATCCCGATGACTACATAAAGCTCGGTCAGTACAAAGGCCTTGAGGTCGAAAGATCGGAATACAAGGTCAGCCCGGAAGATCTTCAGGACGAGCTCGATATGCTCGCGAACGCCTATTCGGATGAAAGCGGGGAACCTGCAGAACTGACGGATGATTTTATAAGAGATATATCGGACGGCCGGTTTAAAGACCTTGCCGCATACACCGCAGCGCTTGAAGAGCAGATGAAGTCGGAATATGAAGAATTCTACGAACTTCAGTATTACGAGGATCTGTGGAATAAAGCCGTTGATAACGCGACCGTGATAAAGGATTTTCCGCCGGAGTATCTTCAGAAGAAGACGGAACGATCCGTTATTAATGCAAGGAAGTACGCCCAAAGCCTTAACATGCCCTTTGAGGATTTTGTCGATCAGAAGATGGGAATGACCGTTGAAGAGTTCAACACTCAGGCGATCGAGTATGCAAAAGTGGCAGCCAAGGAAAGCATGGTACTTGCGGCGATCGCAAAAGCGGAAAACATCACGGTCAGTGATGAGGATATCGATAAGGCGATAAAGGAATATGTTGACCTTGGAGCGTTTGATTCGGAAGAAGCGTTCAGAAACGAAGGACCCGATAAGATGGAGGAACTTCGCGAATATATACTGATGTCAAAGGTACAGGATTTTCTTGCAGAAAACAGTAAATAGGAGGAGCCGCCGATCGGCGGGAAGATGGGAAATGGAACAGTTGATAACAGTCAGAGAGATTTTCAGAAACAGGGATGAATACCTGGACAAAGAAGTAAAGATCGGAGGATGGGTAAGATCCATAAGAGATTCCAAGACATTCGGATTTATCGTTCTTAATGACGGTACGTTTTTTGAGCCGCTTCAGATCGTATATTCGGATGCACTTGCGAATTTCGCCGAGATCTGTAAGACGAATGTAGGTGCGGCACTTATAGTTACGGGAACGCTCGTTGCAACTCCCTCGGCAAAACAGCCGTTTGAGATACAGGCAAAAGAGATAGTGATCGAAGGCGCATCGACACCGGATTACCCGCTTCAGAAGAAACGCCACACGATGGAATACCTTCGTACGATGACGCATCTTCGTGCAAGGACAAATACGTTTTCGGCAGTATTTCGTGTTCGTTCGCTCATAGCATATGCGATCCATAAGTTTTTCCAGGAGCATGATTTTGTATATGTTCATACGCCCCTTATCACGGGATCGGATTGTGAAGGCGCAGGCGAGATGTTCAGGGTTACGACTCTTGATCCCGCAGATCCGCCTCTGCTTCCCGACGGCAGTGTTGATTTCTCGCAGGATTTCTTCGGAAAAGAAACGAACCTTACCGTAAGCGGACAGTTAAACGGCGAGACATACGCGATGGCATTTAAGAACATTTATACTTTCGGCCCGACTTTCCGTGCGGAGAATTCCAACACGACAAGGCATGCCGCCGAGTTCTGGATGATCGAGCCGGAGATGGCTTTTGCGGATCTTGATGATGATATGTACATCGCAGAGAGCATGATCAAATACATCATCAATTACGTGCTTGAAAATGCTCCGGAAGAGATGAAGTTCTTTAATGATTTTATCGATAAGGGACTTATCGAAAGACTTCAACACGTTGCATCATCGGATTTCGGAAGAGTCACGTATACCGATGCGATATCGATACTTGAGAAACATAACGATAAGTTTGAATACAAGGTAAGCTGGGGATGTGATCTTCAGACGGAGCATGAGCGCTACCTTACCGAAGTCGAATTCAAAAAGCCCGTGTTCGTCACGGATTATCCGAAGGATATCAAAGCGTTTTACATGAAACTGAACGACGACGGAAAGACAGTAGCTGCCATGGACTGCCTGGTTCCGGGCATTGGCGAGATCATAGGAGGAAGTCAGAGGGAAGACGACTACGATAAGCTTCTTGCCAGGATCGAAGAACTCGGACTGAAGAAAGAAGATTACGATTTCTATCTTGATCTTCGTAAGTACGGAAGTGCACGTCATGCCGGCTTCGGACTCGGTTTTGAAAGATGCGTCATGTATCTGACGGGTATCGGAAATATAAGGGATGTCCTTCCGTTCCCGAGAACGGTTGGAACTTGTGATCTGTAGGCAGGAGGGCGAGACACTCCTATAGGGAGTTAACAGAATAAGGGGATGATTATATGGGGAGAAGATCATTACGAAGGCTGCTTTTACCGGTCATAGCGGTATCGCTGGTCGTCTGTTCGGGGAAAACGGATGTCAGCGCCGAAACGCTTCAGGAGATCAGAAAAGAAAAGACTGAAGCGCAGAACAGGAAAAAAGAAGCCGAAAACAATCTAAGCTCGGTCAATAAGGATATCGAGAATATTTCAGAGGAACAGGAAGCCGTTGAGGCCGAACTGGAGGAACTTGATGCGCAGCTTGTCGATCTGCTTTTGTCTGTCAGCATTCTGGAGTCGGATATCAAAGATAAGGAATCCGCGATAGAGACTACAAAGGAAGAGTTGATCCAGGCAAAGGAAAGGGTCAGCGATCAGGAGGCCGCAATGGCCAGGCGCATAAAGTTCATGTACGAAAAAGGAAGCAGTACATATCTTGAGCTGTTCCTTGAATCAAAGAGCATGGCCGAGGCTGTCAATAAGACGGAGTATTCCGAGAAACTGTACCGGTATGACAGGCTCATGCTTGAAAGATACAGGATGGCCAGGCAGGAAGTCGAAGACAAAGAAAGACAGCTTGAGGATGAACTGGCGGAACTTGAGGAGATCAAGGAGGACTTAAACGCCCAGAAAGAAGAGCTTGATGCTATGATCGCCGAGAAACAGGAAACGGCGGAAAACTTCGCGGCTCAGCTCTCGAGGGCAAAGTCCAAAGCCAACGAATACAAGAACCAGATATCGCAGCAGTCCGAAAGCCTGAAAAAGCTTAATCAGGCCGAAGCGGAAAAGGTAGCTGAAGAAGCAAGAAAGAAAGCTGAAGAAGAGGCAAGGAAAAAGGCCGAAGCCGCCGCAAAGAAAAAGGCTGAGGAGGAAGCTGCAAAAAGCAGAAGCGAAGAAGGACAGCTTCAGGACAGTGATACGTCTTCCGAAAGCAGTGACGGCGGAGAAAACACCGAAGGATCTTCGGAAAGCAGGCCTGTCGGGACGAGTGTAAGAGCCACCGGTTCCGGAACGGGAACAGATATAGCAAACTACGGGCTTCAGTTTGTCGGATGTCCTTATGTACCAGGCGGAACATCTCTTTCAAACGGCTGCGACTGTTCGGGATTCACACAGGGAGTATACTCTCATTTCGGAATAAGCATACCGAGAAGCTCATATGCCCAGTCAGCCGGCGGAACGGAGGTCTCATATGACGAAGCCCAGCCCGGAGACATCATATACTACGGCGGACATGTGGGCATATATATCGGCAACAATCAGATCGTTCATGCCAGCACCGTCGCAACAGGCATAAAGATAAGCAGTGCGTTTTACAGATCGATCATAACGGTCAGGAGATATTATTAGATGCTGATGGGAGAGAAATGAAAAAGACGATAATAGTCATGCCCGTCGCCAATGAGGAGGCGACAATGGGCAAAGTCATAGAAAGCATACTTGCCCTTCCGTACGACAATCTGTTTCTTTATCCGGTCATTGACTCATATTCAAAAGACCGCACGGAAGAGATAATCAGAAGTTATGAAGGTACGGGAAGAGTAAAATGCATCTTTTACAAAGAATCAAAAGGTGTCATATCGTGTTATCTGGAAGGATACAGACAGGCCCTTCGCGACGGGGCCGAGTGTGTTCTTGAAATGGACGGAGGAGGAAGCCATCAGCCCTCTCAGATACCGCAGTTCGTGGAAAAACTTGAAGAAGGATACGACTGCGTGTGGGGATCCAGATTCATAAAAGGCGGACAGATGAGTAACCAGCCTTTATACAGAAGGATATTAAGTTCCGGAGGAACGATCCTGGCAAACCTTGTGCTTGGAACAAAACTTAAAGATATGACGAGCGGATTCGAAGGATTCCAGGCTCCGGTCCTTGAGTCGATGAACCTTGACAGGTTTCTGTCGACGGGACATATGTATCAGACGGAGATGCGATTTTACTGCAGAAACAAAAAAAGCGTGGAAGTTCCGATAACATACATCGGAGGAGAGTCTTCGCTTAAAGCCTCATCGGTAACGGAAGCGCTCAAGATACTGTTTAAGCTTAAAAAGAACGAAAAGCTGATATGGAAAAAGGACGAGGGTTAATCATCCTCGTCCTCTACTTCTCCGGCAATGGCCGATATCACACTCGTGACCGCGGAAATAACTACGGCTACGACAATGACTACAGCCACGATCCCGACAAATAACATAATACCCGTATCCATAAGAACCTCATTTCTCTGTGATCAGGATTTTTCTCTAAAGCAAATATTAGCAGGAAAATCCGATATTGTCAAAATCCCCGCCTATCAGTTGTAAAGATTTCTGAACTGGGTGGGAGTACAGTTCCTGACTATCTTGAACATCCTCATAAAAGCCGAAATACTGTTGAAACCGCTCCGTATCGCAACCTCGGTAACATTCATCTCCGGATCGAGGAGGAGTTTTTCCGAATAAGCGATACGCCGGGTGTTCAGGTATTTGTAAAACGGCATACCGGCAAATTCTTTGAACAGGCGGCTGAAATGATATTTCGAAAAACCTGCCATATCCGCTACTTCTTCAAGTGTCAGATCCTCGGTACAGTGCTGGTTGAGATAACTGCATATCGACAGGAACTTTTCGGTATATTCCTGCTGCTTGGTCGGCTTGATCCCCGCAAATCTTTCAGGTCTGGCCGTATAATAGCGGCCGACCATGACAAGAAGTTTAAGAAACTTCTGAACGATCGCGACATTTTTCAACGGAGCGTTTCCGAAGTATTCGTCATAGATCTCGTTGATAAGGTCCACACTTTCGTCATGGATCTGTGGGAAATCTTCCGGAGTGATCGCGATCGCAGGCTGCATTATCGAAAAGAATGAATCGTACTCACTGAAAGACTGTATCATTGAAAGATCGACCTGAAAGATTATCCTTCTTCCGTGATGCGCGTAAATGTGATGGAGAACTCCGGGACATATGATCAGGATGTCACGTTCCCTGAGCGAAAAAGGAACATCGTTACAGTCGAGCGTATATTCACCTTCAAGAGGCATGATGATCTCCACGGCGGGATGCCAGTGGTTCGGATATTCCTCATAGTCCGTATTGTTGTATAAAAGCAGCGTCGAATCATATTCGAAACTGACCGTTTCTTTTTCTCCGTTAAGGATCTTTATCATTTTTTGCTAAAACACTCCGGGATTTGTCTAAAAAATAACAATATAACGATTACTAATTTTTGCAAAAAAATCATACAATAAAAGAGCAGAAAATTAAAGGATGAAATGATTTTTAATGCAAAATGCACAAATCAGAGCGCGTATCAAAGTAAATATTGAACAACTTAATCGTTTTCGTAACGAATTAAGAAAACGAAAATAGCAATATTTGATAATCAATTAGCAATTATTGTGTAGTTATAATTGCCTTCAGGAATTAGAGTGTAGATACCAGGTTTTTAACATTTTCAAAAGGAGGAAAAATAATGAAAATGAAAAAGTTTTTGGCAATTTGTCTTTCAGCAGCAATGACAATGAGCCTTCTTTCAGCCTGTGGCGGAACAGCAGCAGCTCCCGCAGCTCCTGCAGCAGAACCCGCAGCAACAGAAGAAGCAGCTCCTGCAGATGATGCAGTAGCAGAAGAACCTGCAGCAGAAGAATCAGGAGAGGTTCAGGAGATCACATTCATGATCTGGGACGATCTTGAGGCTTCAGAAGACCTTATCACAAAAGGTTACAAGCAGTCTGTTGACAGATTCAACAAGGATTTCGAAGGCAAGTATCATTGCACACCTATCACAACAAACCTTGAAGAGTACTATGACAAGCTCAACGCTCTCGTTGCAGCAGGCGACACACCCGATGTATTCATCGCATCCCCCGGTGCTAACCTTAACGATTACGCTACAACAGGCGTAGCAGCTAAGATGGATGATTACCTTAATGCTGACGGATGGAAGCAGACATTCACAAGTGACGCTGTATTTGCAGGCGGTACATACGGTGATGACGGCGGCGACGGCCCCGGTATCTATGCTATCCCTCTTAACATCGCTGCAGCATGTGTATTCTATAACACAGAGATGTTTGCTGATGCAGGCGCAGAAGTTCCCAAGACTTTCTCAGAACTTCTTGATGCATGCCAGAAGCTTCAGGACAAGGGTTACACACCTATCACGATCTCAGCAGGAACAGCTTGGTGTCTGTCAATGGTAGCAGGTTACCTTTGCGACAGAAACGGTCTTAACCTTCAGGATGTCAAGGATCACAAGACAGATTGGAAGGATGAGAAGGTTATCCAGGCAGGTAAGCAGATTCAGGAACTTTCCAAGTATTTCCAGAAGACAGCAGCCGGTGATGACAACGACGTAGCTACAGCAGCTTTCTACAATGGTGAAGCAGCTATCCTTATCCAGGGTTCATGGGCTATCGGCCAGATCAACGGTTCATGTGCAGAAGGATTTGCCGACAAGGTTGGCGTTTTCGCATTCCCTGCAGTTGACGGTTCTTCAGCAGATCCCAACAGAGTTATCGCTAAGTCAGACAGCCTTTGCATGAGCTCTTCAACACAGTATCCGGATGCAGCTATACAGCTCATCAAGTACTTCGTTGATGATACAGCCAGCAAGTACACGGCAGAAGTCGGCGGCAAGATCCCTGTAACGAACGTTCAGTATGACGAGAACGTAGCTCCTCCCGAGCTGAAGTACGTTATGGATGTATTCAAGAACGCATCTTCAACATTCGGTTTCTACAACGAGTCTCTTGCAGACACAGAGGCAGGCTCAACATTTGATAACTGCTTCGTAGAGATCTTCAAGGGCGAGGATCCCGCAACGGCTCTCGATCCCATCGAAGACTACTATGAGATGAACGTTTGGGAATGATCGTAAATATGCGTTAATTCAGACGTTTCTACAATCGGCCAGCACCCTGTTTTGGGTGCTGACCTTTATATAGACGATCTTTTGGGTAGTCTGTACAAAGGTTCCAGGAACGGAGTCGATATCACACTTATCTATCAGGGAGGTTTTTATGGACAAGTTAATGAGAAACAAAAAAGCGATAATCCTCTTTATCGCGCCGGCGCTGATACTGTTTACGGCAGTGCTCTTCATACCGGTATGCAAGGCGATCTATTATTCGCTCTGCAATTACAAGATCAACTACCAGCCAAAGTATATCGGCATCAAGAACTACGTAATGCTCTTTACCAAGGACAAGACCATGAAGATAGCCTTCAGGAATTCCATGTTCTTTATGATCTTCTCCATAGTCACACAGCTGATATGCGGCCTTATTCTGGCGGCGCTGCTGACCAATATCAAAAGAGGACGGAACTTCTTCAAGAATATCTATTATCTGCCCTGCGTACTCTCATCGGCAGCCCTTGGTCTTCTGTGGATGTTCGTGTTCATGCCCAGGCTTGGTATCAACCAGATGCTTGCCTCCTTCGGGGCATGGGGCGGCGACTGTACCCTGGGTCCCCAGTGGCTCTTTGCGACTGACGGTTACATCATCCTTCCCATATGGGTCATCTCCTTTGTGGCCCTCTGGCAGTATGTGGGGCAGTCGATGATGCTCTATATGGCCCAGATATCGGGCATCAGCTCTGATATATATGAAGCTTCCTATATAGACGGCTGTGACAAGAAGCAGGCCTTTTTCCATATCACCCTGCCTCTCATCAAACCCATGGTCGCAACAGCCATGTCACTGAACGCCATAGGTTCGCTGAAGTTCTTCGATCTGATCTACAACATGATCCCCGAGGGCTTCTTAAGCCACAAGGCCGATGTCATAGCGACCCACCTCTATACCCAGGCCTTCAAGTTCAGTAAGCTGGGATACGGATCCGCCATAGGCGTTATCCTGCTCGCCCTGTGTCTGGTCATGACGGTCATAATCAACAAGTTCGTCAAGACTGAAAGCTACGATATGTAAGGAGGATGGAAAAATGGCAGGTACAATGACAATAACTAAAGAAAAGAGACAGGCCAGGACTGTTTCGACCATAATATACATATTCCTCATCCTTCTGGCGATCATTTACATAGTTCCCCTTCTGTGGGTACTTATCACATCCCTGAAGGATGACAGCACTCTGATGCTTTCTCCCTGGGCAATGCCCGCAAGCCTCGAGTGGGGTAACTACGCATTTGCATGGACAAAGGGACACTTAGGTACGGCAATGTTCAATTCATTCATTGTCTGTACGACAACGCTTGTGATCTCCATGCTCTTTGGATCGATGGCTGCTTTTGCCATCGCAAAGCTCCGCTGGAAGCTGTCCAAGCCGGCTCTGTATTACTTCCTTATAGGAATGATGATACCCATCCATACGATTCTGATCCCTCTCTTTGTTCAGTTCTCGGGCTGGAAGATGAGCAATACCCTTATCGGTATAATCATTCCCTATATAACGTTCTCGCTGCCCATAACCATTTATATAATGGTAGGATTCTTCGAAGGCATCCCGGGTGAGCTCTTCGAGGCAGCCTGTATCGACGGATGTTCCGTATACAAGATGTTCGGAACGGTTGCCATTCCTCTTGCCAAGACGGGATTTATGGTAACGGGCCTTATGTCCTTCGTATCAAACTGGAACGAACTGCTCCTGGCAATGGTATTCATATCGGATGAAGCCAAGAAGACGCTGCCTGTTTCGCTGACAAAATTCGTCGGTCCCTACCATACGAATTACTGCCAGATGTTCGCAGCCATTATGATCGCGATAGTTCCCACGATCATCGCCTATGTTGCATTTGCTAACCAGATCGTAGAAGGCCTTACAGCAGGAGCCGTTAAGGGATAAGCAGCAAGAAGGGGCCCGCTTGCGGGAAGAAGTCTTGCTGCACCGCGAGGCCCAATCCTGCGAAGCAGGATCCAAATGGCCGAGCGTCATTGGATAAGCAGCAAGAAGGGGCCCGCTTGCGGGAAGAAGTCTTGCTGCACCGCGAGGCCCAATCCTGCGAAGCGGGATCCAAATGGCCGAGCGTCATTGGACAAGCAACAAGAAGGAGATATAAAATGAGCGAACCCAGAAAACCTCTTGTCAGACATATGTTCACCGCAGATCCGTCTGCGCATGTGTTTAATGATAAACTCTATATTTACCCCTCACACGATATACCGCATGAGGGAATTGACAATGATAACGGCGACGAGTATCAGATGAGGGATTATCATGTCCTGTCAATGGATGATATCGATCAGCCGTGTATAGACAACGGTCTTGCGCTTTCCGAGGATGACGTGCCCTGGGTCAGCAGTCAGATGTGGGCACCGGATGCGGCATACGTCAATGGGAAATACTATCTGTATTTCCCTGCAAGGGACAAGGACGGTATATTCAGACTTGGCGTGGCCGTCTCTGACAGCCCCACGGGACCTTTTGAGCCTGAAAGCGAGCCCATAGAGGGAAGCTACAGCATAGACCCCGCGGTTTTTGTTGATGATGACGGAAAAGTCATCGTTTATTACGGCGGGCTCTGGGGCGGACAGCTGGAAAAATGGAGGACCGGATCATTTGATCCCAAGGCTCCCTTCTCACCGGAGCCGGATCCGGAAACGGACGCTTTAGGCCCTATGTGCGCGTACCTTGGTAAAGACATGAAGTCCTTTGATACAAAACCCGTCATGATCAGCATAGTTGATGAAAACGGGGTACCCCTTAAGGCAAAGGATGAAGATAAACGGTATTTTGAAGGACCCTGGATGCATAAGTACAAGGGGACTTATTACCTTTCGTATTCTACGGGTACGACCCATTACATAGTTTATGCAACAAGCAGCTCTCCTAAGGGACCCTTTACCTACCGGGGCAGGATAATGGAGCCTGTCATCGGATGGACGACACATCATTCGATAGTAGAGTATCACGGAAAATGGTATATATTCTATCATGACTGCAAGATGTCGGGCGGGATCAATCACAGAAGGAGTGTAAAATTCATGGAACTTATGTATAATGATGACGGATCGATAATCACGATGACCCCGTCATGATACTTTATTGTTAAGGAGGAATGATATGCTGTACATAGGTGTTGATCTCGGTACTTCTGCCGTTAAGCTTCTTCTCATGGATGAAAACGGCGGTATTGAAAAAATCGTATCAAGGGAATATCCCCTGGAATTCCCCTATCCCGGCTGGTCGCAGCAAAAACCCGAGGACTGGTGGGAACAGACTTTGGAAGGCTTAAAGGAGCTGACCGAACAAGCCGACAAGAGCAAGATCGCGGGCATCAGCTTCGGAGGACAGATGCACGGTCTTGTTGTCCTTGATAAGGATGACAATGTCATAAGACCTGCCATACTCTGGAATGACGGACGTACGACCAAGCAGACGGAATACCTCAATAATGTGATCGGCAAGGACAAACTGTCTCAATATACGGCCAACATAGCTTTTGCAGGTTTTACCGCTCCCAAGCTCCTCTGGATGAAGGAGAATGAGAAGGATCTTTTCGCAAAGATAGACAAGATAATGCTCCCCAAGGATTATATAGCTTACAAGCTTTCGGGTGTGCACTGTACCGATGTTTCGGATGCATCGGGTATGCTCCTCTTTGATGTAAAGAACAAGTGCTGGTCCAAGGAGATGATGGAGATATGCTCTGTCAGGGAGGAACAGCTGGCAAAGATATTTGAGAGCTACGAAGTTGTCGGGACCATCAAACCGGAACTGGCCAGAGAACTGGGCTTCCCCGAGACGGTCAAGATCATCGCCGGAGCCGGAGACAATGCCGCAGCGGCAGTCGGAACCGGAACAGTCGGAAACGGAAGATGTAACATCTCTCTGGGGACAAGCGGTACCATATTCATATCAAGCAGGGACTTCTGTGTTGATGCCAACAACGCCCTTCATGCCTTTGCCCATGCCGACGGCAATTACCATCTGATGGGATGTATGCTCTCGGCCGCAAGCTGTAACAAATGGTGGATGGAAGATATCATCGGAACAAGTGATTATGCTGCCGAACAGAAGGCGATCGTAAACCTTGGCATGAATAATGTGTTCTTCCTTCCTTATCTTATGGGAGAGAGGAGCCCTCATAACAATCCGGATGCCAGAGCCATGTTCATAGGTATGAGCATGGACACCACAAGGGCAGATATGACCCAGGCAGTGCTTGAAGGTGTTGCTTTCGGTATAAGGGATTCGTTTGAGGTTGCAAGGTCTCTTGGTATCGATATTAAGAAGACCAAGATATGTGGAGGAGGAGCAAAGAGCCCGCTCTGGAAGAAGATAATCGCAAATGTCCTCGGTATCAGCGTTCAGGTCATAGAATCCGAAGAAGGACCCGGATACGGCGGAGCCATGCTCGCAGCAGTCGGATGCGGTCAGTTCGCATCGGTAGATGAAGCTGCCGAGAAGCTGGTCAAGGTCGTTGACACCATCGAACCGGAAGAGAAGCTCGTCGGTGCTTATGAGGAAAAATATCAGAAGTTCAAAAAATTGTACCCTACAGTTAAGAGCCTGTTTTAATCATCAATAAAAGAAAAAGGAGAAGAGATTATGGAGATCAAAAAGGTTACTGATCCGGAATTTGCCGCATACGGCAAGGTACTTGAAGGTTATGATTTTTCATCGCTCGTAAAGGCGCTTGAAGAGAAGACTCCCCTTCCTGAGGGAGTGGAGTATGTGGGAAGCTGTGCCGATCTTGAGTATACCGATGCATTCGGACTGCTTCAGAATAATGTATACGGCGGTATGCCCATACAGGTCGGATACTGCAACGGACACAACACAAAGCTTAACTGTCTGGAGTATCACAGAGACAGCGAGATCAATCTGGGTTGTACTGATTTCATCCTTCTTTTGGCAAAAGAAGACGATATCGAAAACGGAAAGCTCGATACCGGAAAGGTAAAGGCTTTTCTTGCCAAAGCCGGACAGGCGGTAGAAGTATATGCAACATCCCTTCATTATGCTCCCTGCTCTGCCAAGGCCGGTGACGGATTTAAGGTTGTTGTCGTCCTTCCCAAAGGAACCAACGGACCGGCTCCCGCCCTTTGCGCAAAGAACGAAGAGGATAAATGGATGACAGCCTGCAACAAGTGGCTCCTTGCACATGAGGAGAGCGCCGAGGCCAAGGACGGTGCATACGTAGGACTTACCGGTGTAAATATAGATATAGCAGGCGATATCTGAATCTGAACAAATCGGATAGAAATATTAACCGAATGAGGTGATTTTTTCATTTTACATTCATCATGAAATGAAATAAAATAGAATTTCAGAAGGTATCAGATATTTTCAGGACTGATAACCAAATCAGAACGGATTAGGAGGATTACAGATGAACAACGTACCTAAAATGAAGATCGGTATCGTGGGCGTTTCCCGTGACTGTTTCCCGGCGGAACTTACCATCAGAAGAAGAAAGGCTCTCGCAGATGCATATGCCAAGAAGTATGACGCAGCTGATATCTATGAGTGCCCCGTAACCATCATTGAGAGCGAGATCCATATGCAGCAGGCTCTTGAAGATGTCAAGAAGGCCGGCTGTAACGCCCTTTGCATCTATCTTGGAAATTTCGGACCCGAGATATCAGAGACAATGCTGGCCCAGCAGTATGACGGACCCGTTATGTTCTGTGCCGCTGCAGAAGAAGATTATGATTCCGTAACAACCAGCGGCCGTGGTGATGCTTACTGCGGTATGCTCAATGCCAGCTACAATCTTGCACTTCGTAATGTAAGAGCATATATCCCCGAGTATCCGGTAGGTGATGCTGAGGACTGTGCAGACATGATCAAGGCTTTCATCCCTGTTGCAAGAGCCGTATACGCACTTAAGAATCTCAAGATCTTTACATTCGGTCCCAGACCTCAGAATTTCTTCGCTTGTAATGCTCCCATCAAGCAGCTTTACAATATCGGCGTAGAGATCGAGGAGAATTCCGAACTTGACCTCTTTGAATCATTCAACAAGCACGCAGGCGATGCCAGGATCGCAGATGTAGTCAAGGATATGGCAGCAGAGCTCGGTGACGGCAACAAGAAGCCCGAGATACTTGACAAGCTCGCTCAGTATGAGATCACACTTCTTGACTGGATTGAGGAGCACAAGGGTTCCAAGACATACTTTGCAATAGCAGGTAAGTGCTGGCCCGCATTCCAGACACAGTTCGGATTCGTTCCCTGCTTCGTCAATTCAAGACTTACGGGACGTGGTATCCCGGTATCATGTGAAGTTGATATCTACGGCGCACTTTCAGAGTTCATCGGAACATGCGTAAGCGATGATATCGTAACACTCCTTGATATCAACAACTCGGTTCCCAAGTGCATGTACAAGGATTCCATCGAAGGCAAGTTCGATTACAAGCTTACCGATACCTTTATGGGATTCCACTGCGGTAATACATGCTCCAAGAAGCTTACCAAGGGTGAGATGAAGTACCAGGCCATCATGGCAAGGAGCCTTCCTATAGAAGTTACGAACGGAACGCTTGAAGGCGATATCGCTCCCGGCGACATCACTTTCTATCGTCTGCAGTCAACATCGGACAACAAGCTCCGCGCATATGTTGCAGAGGGTGAGGTTCTTCCTGTTGCTACAAGATCATTTGGCGGTATCGGCGTATTTGCCATCCACGAGATGGGAAGGTTCTACCGTTACGCTCTTATAGAAGACAATTATCCTCATCACGGCGCTGTTGCATTCGGACATCACGGCAAGGCCCTCTTTGATGTATTCAAATACATCGGCGTATGCCCCGACGAGATCGAGTTCAACAGACCCGCAGGCATTCTCTACAAGGCTGAGAATCCTTACAAATAAGTAAGATATGACAGGTTTTATATAGGAAAATGGGGACAGGATGTGTCACAGGGACATATTTCTGTCCCATTTTTCATATATTGTATTCATAGACCATGGGTTTGTATGTTATAATTTGTTGACGGATCGGATGTGATCATTTACTGACAGGATGAATGGGAGATCAGAATGAAGAGCGATTTTATTGACGGAGCGATCACTTTTTTTCTTGAAGGGCGTATAGATTCGAACAACGCCGCGGATATTGAAACGGAGATAATGGACGAAAGCCCGCTCTTTGAGGGGCTTGGTCTTACATTTGATGCGGCGGGTCTTGATTATATCTCAAGTGCCGGCCTTCGGACCTTTCTCAAGATCAAGAAGGCGACCGGAAAAGAGATCACGATCAAAAATGTATCGGATGAGGTCTTTGATATCCTTGATGTTACCGGGTTCGGTGAGATATTTAATGTTGAGAGGAAGATGAGGACCATATCCGTCAGGGGCTGCAAGAAGATCAGCTCTGCTCTTAACGGTGAGATACTCCAGCTGTCCGATGATGAGATGATCAAGGTCTATGACTCCTCGGTCGGACTTAAAGAAGTAAAAGACGAGAGGGATCATGCCAGGACCGCAATGATCTACGGGGTGCCTACCCTCATCCCTTATGATGTCGTAAAGTGCGAGAAGGGATACGGCATAGTGTTTGAAAAGGCGGAGATGACATCTTTGGCTTATCTGATCAGCCACAATCCGGATACTCTGGGCTTATATGCCGGGAAACTCGGCATGATGCTTAAGGAGCTTCATACCATAAAGATACCGGAGGGGAAGCTTCCCAATATCAAGGACAGATACAGACAATGGATAAAAGAGGTCGATGATCCTGCTGACAGTCAGACAGCCGTTTTTTCGCAGATGATAGAAAGCATTCCCGACAGCGATACGTACGTACACGGAGATATCAATCTGAACAGTGTAATGGTACGGGACAACGAGATATTGCTGCTGGATATGTCGGGAAGTGCATACGGCAGTTCCATATTCGATATGGCGGCTCTTTTTGCTTCTCTTGTTGCCATAGAGGCAAAACAGGAGGGATACTGCCGCAAGACTTTCGGACTTTCAAAGGCGACATGCCTGAATTTCTGGAAGAGGTTCTTTTCTTCTTATATGGGAGACCGGGCTGATGAGATCGGTACGATGAACCAGCTCCTTCTCAAGTATTTTGTACTCAAGCAGAATGTACTGAACAAGGTGGAGAAAAAACACCGTGTCGGAGTTTAACAGATCGTTCAAGGAAGGAGTTGTGGCCTTATGAGAGGACTTCCCGGAAGCCCCTGGCCTGAAAAAGGCGAGACGGGATCCGATGCCGGTCTCGAGGACCAGTTCGGTGAGCTGGATATGCTGATAGACAGGGTACATGAATGCCCGGTCTGTTCCGTAAAGTTTTCCATAAAAGAAGTGAAGGTGGGTAAAGCCTCTTCTGACGGTATGGATCTGGATCTTCGGACCAGATACAGGAATCTGGATGCCAACAAGTACAAGGTCGTGGAGTGTCCCCGCTGCGGATATGCGGACATGCTCAAGTATTTCGGCAAGCTGAACAAGAGGGAGATAGCGGCTCTGAAGGAAAAGAATATCGGCAGAGGCAGAGAGGAAATGGCCGAGGAATGTGCCAGGAGTTACTCTGATGCCTATGACAGCTATAAGGCCGCTCTTCGGTGCAATCTTATAAGAGGCTCCAAGAGCAGCAGGAGAGCCCACACGGCCCTTTATTCCGCCTGGCTGCTTAGAGGCTGGCGCGAATCCATGGAAAAGGCCGGAATGTCGGCCGATGGACTTGAGATGAGTGAGGATGAGGAAAGAAAGCTCATCAAATACGCCCTTAAGAACCTGAAGAATGCGGAGATGACAGAGGATTTTCCCATCAATGATATGAGTGAGCCCATATTTGACTATCTCATGGCTGCCCTGTCATATGAGCAGGGTGAGCTTGATGATGCAGGCAGATATGTGCTTCGCGCTCTCCAGAACAAAACATTGAAGGGTGTAGTCCGGCCCATGGCCGAGGATCTTCGCGAAATGATCAAACAGGACAGGAAAAAAGCCTGATTCTACACTTTGACAGCATCATCTGCTTGCTGTATAATCCCACGTATGAGGATCATGATCAATATAATCCTGGGGAGTATGATCATCGGCTATTTTATCGGCTGTATCAATCTTTCCTATATAATATCCAGATTAAAAGGCTTTGATATACGTCATGTAGGCTCGGGCAATGCCGGTGCTTCAAATCTTGTGATAGTGATCGGCAAGAAGATCGGCCTGTTCGTGGCGGTCCTTGACGTAATGAAGGCCTTTATGGCATTTAGGATGGCCCAGTTCATATTTCCTGATGCATATGCCGGGATGATAAGTTATGCCGGTGTCATTGCCGGCGTCGGAGCTGTGATCGGACATGTTTTTCCCTTTTATATGGGATTTAAGGGCGGAAAAGGCCTGGCCTGCTACGGCGGAACGGTCCTTGCCATAGATTACAGGCTCTTTGTAGTGCTCTTTATCCTTGCGCTGCTTATAGCCATAGTCACGGACTATATCTGTTTTGCCCCCATCACCATGTCATTTATTGTTCCCATATCCGTGGGAGTGGTATATAATACATGGATACCGTCTGCCATAATCGCAGTGGCTTCTGCCGTTCTTTTGTATAAACACAGGGAAAACCTGTACAGGATAAGGGCCGGAGAGGAACTTCGCTTTCATTTTCTGTGGAGGCGCAAGGATGAATCCGAAAGATTCGGGATCGTCGATGACGGCAAGGAGATATTCAACCGTAAGGTATGACGGTTACCATCAGATAGAGACATACTACTAAGGAGAATAAGAAACAGACCATGGAAGAGAACACGGTAAGCAAGAGCAAGCAGAAAAGGGAAGAGCGGGCCAAAAGTGCCGCCAAACAGAAAAGAGACAGCCTGATCATCAGGATCGTCGGTATAGTCATAGGACTGGCCCTGGTAGGCCTGATCGTATACGGTATAGTCAGGGTCATCATTAAGGAGGCCAATACCATAAGTGCAAGTTCGGACTATTCGGCCGAGCTTGATGACAACGGATATATAAAGGGTGTCAAGGCACTTGATTATATCACTCTGTGCGATTACAAGAACATCACCGTTCCCGAGAGCGAAGTCACTTATACAGATGAAGCGTTTAAGGATGTCATCGACCAGGCACTTTCTGCCCACCAGGTCCTTAAAGAGGAAGGTACTGTAGCCGACGGCGACAAGGTTAACATAGATTATGTCGGGACCATAGACGGCGTTGAGTTTGAAGGCGGCAATTCCGGCGGGAACGGCTATGACCTTACGATCGGCAGCGGCCAGTTCATAGAAGGATTTGAAAGCCAGCTCATAGGCCACAATGCAGGCGAGGACGTAACTGTAAACGTTACCTTCCCCGAAGATTACGGCAAGGAAAACCTTGCGGGAAAAGATGCCCAGTTTGCCGTAACGATCCACGGTATATATCAGAATCCCGAATATAACGATGAGTTCGTCAAGGAGAATTACCCCGATATGGGTTCTACTGTCGCGGAGTATGAGAAGTCGCTCAGGGACAGCTACTATGACAGCCAGTTAAAGGCCTTTGTCGACAATTACATGATCGAGAACTCAACCGTGAACAAGTATCCCAGGAAATACCTTAAGAATCTCGAGTCAACGACAAAGTATTCGGATGTACAGTCATACCAGTATATGAGCCAGATGTACAGCCAGTACGGCCAGGAAGTGGGAACCTTCGAAGATTATATTGGAATGTCGGATGAGGAATACAATGCGGATATAATAAAGAGATCCGAAGAGTTCGCAAAGGCGGACCTTGTATATCAGGCCGTGCTTGAGAGTGAAGGTATAACTCTCACTCCCGAAGAATCGGAAGAGATAGTAAAGGGTATCTACGGCGACGATGAGTTCTTAAACAGCTCACTTGAGACCTATGGCAAGGGCTATACAATGAAGAACGCGCTGAAGAACAAGGCTGATGAGATCGCGATAGCAGGGGCCAAGGTTCAGTAAAGTATGTATTTATTAAAATATTGATATGCGGTAAAATAGTACAGAAATATTTTCTGTACTATTTTCATGTATCTGCATATAATGCACGGAGATCAAAATGTCTGATTATATCAAACTTCGACAGCTCGCAGGGCATCTGGGACTTGGGAAGGGGGAGCGCATATACGTTACGAGTGACGTGAAATCCCTCCTGTACGGCCTTATGCACAATGATGACGAGACTGACCTGAACATACTCATAGACGGTATCATAGATATCATCGGGGAGGAAGGAAGTCTTGTGTTCCCTACCTTTAACTGGAGCTTCTGCAGCGGGGAGCCCTTTGATTATCACAAGACCGCAGCCAAAACCGGATCGCTGGGAAAGATAGCCCTGGCCCGTGATGATTTCAAAAGGACCAAACACCCCATATATTCTTTTGCCGTATGGGGAAAGGATAAAGAGGACCTGTGCGCTCTTGACAACAAGTCCTCCTTCGGATCCGATTCTCCTTTTGCCTACATGGTGGACCACGGCTACAGAAACCTTTTCATAGACAAGGATCTTGAACACTCATTCGTTTTTGTCCATTATGCCGAGCAGTCCGTGGGAAATCTGCATGCAAATTACAGGTATCTCAAGGATTTTACCGGGGACTATACCGATGAAAACGGGATCACCACAAGGCGGACCTATGACATGAACGTCCGTGCCCTGGATAAAGACGTTACGAACGTGATATATGCCTTCGAGGATGAGTTCATCGAAAAGGGCATCATGAAGCGGTTTTATATAAATGATATAGAATACAAGATCATAGAGCTCAAAGATGCCCATCCCATACTTCAGGAGGATGTCCGTCACAACAGGAGCCGTAGGATATGCTCCTATATCGGTCAGGACAATCCCTATCTTGAGGACGGCCGCGAGATGTTCGGCCTGGCAAAGGAACTTTTTCCCATATGCCGAAGCATCACAGGCGCGGGCGTCAGGCAGACATTTGACATACTGCAAAGGTATATGCCGGACATGAAGCTCTTTGAAGTCCCAAGCGGCACAAAGGTCTTTGACTGGACCATACCCGATGAGTGGACCATAAGGGAAGCCTATATAGAGGATGAGCAGGGAAAGCACATAATAGACATGATGGTAAACAATCTGCACGTCATGGGGTATTCTGCCCCCGTTGATGAGTGGATGAGCCTTGAAGAACTCAAAGACCACATATATACCCTTAAGGACCAGCCCGATTACATACCCTACTGCACTTCCTATTATAAGGAAAGATGGGGCTTCTGCATGAGCGAGAATATGCTCTCATCCTTGCCCGGGGGCAGATATCATGCATATATAGATTCCACACTTGCTCCAGGATCCTTGACCTACGGGGAGCTCCTGATACCCGGGGAAAGCCGGGAGGAGATCTTCTTCAGTTCCTACATATGCCATCCTTCCATGGCAAATAACGAGTGCTCGGGCCCCGTGGTGATGACAAAGCTTGCCCGGTATATAAAGGATATGAAAAAGAGGAGATATTCCTACAGACTGGTCCTGCTTCCGGAGACTATAGGAGCCATCACCTACATATCGCGGAATCTCGACGTTATGAAGAAGAACATCATAGCGGGCTTTAACATAACATGCGTGGGTGATGACAGGGCCTATTCCATCGTCCATTCAAGATATGCCAATACACTGGCTGACAGGGTGCTGATGAACGTCCTTTCCGGTCAGGATCCTGATTTTTGCGAGTATTCCTATCTGGAGCGGGGAAGCGATGAGAGACAGTACCAGGCTCCGGGGGTTGATATACCGCTGGTGTGCTTCTGCAGGTCCAAATATCATATATATCCGGAATACCATACCAGTGCGGACAATCTTGATATCATTTCTCCCGACGGACTTGCGGGAAGTCTTGATGTACTGATACAATGTATAGAAGCTCTTGAGAATGACCATAAATACAGGATCAAATGCCTGTGTGAGCCCCAGCTGGGCCGCCGGGGCCTGATGCCGACGACGAGTAACAAGGAAAGCTACAGGGATACCCTGATCTTAAAGGACATCTCGGCATATGCCGACGGGACAAACGACATTTTCGAGCTAAGCGATCATATAGGACATCCGGTATCCCGTATGCTCCCGACACTTAAAAAGATGATCGATGCGGGACTTCTCGAGGTGGTCAGATGATCAGAAGATAGCGAAGGTGATATGATGACACATGAAGAGATAATGGAAAAGGTACAGAGGATATTCAGGGACGTCTTTGATGATGAAAGCCTCATCATCACCGACACGACCAATTCCTCGGATATAGAGGACTGGGATTCTCTTGAACATATAGCGCTTGTGGTATCGATGGAGAAGGAATTCGATCTGAAATTCGATCTTAAGGAAGTAAATGAGCTGGCCAATGTCGGGGAAATGGTCGATCTGATAGCATCCAAGCTCTGATGGTGGATAAGATGAACGATTACACATATGAAGAGATCAGCCTGGGACAGAAAGAGACCTTTACGGTAACTGTTACCGAAAAGATGATGGAGGATTTCTGCGCTGTCACGGGGGACGTCAATCCTCTTCACAATGATGCCGCATATGCAGCCACACTCGGTCATCCCGGCCGGGTCGTATACGGGATGCTCACGGCTTCTTTCCTGTCAACTCTTGCAGGGGTTTATCTTCCCGGAAAGAGGAGCCTGATACAGGAAGTGAAGGTCAAATTTGCAAAGCCCGTATATGTGGGTGATACGATAAGTGTTGAGGGTACTGTT
>JAILLI010000046.1 GCA_024693225.1 Lachnospiraceae bacterium | reverse complement strand
GCATCCGTTGCGGTCTCTAAAGTCATGGACAGGGATTCTTTCATTAAAGAGATGAGATCGTCCTATGAACATAAATTTGCAAAAAAGCCGGAGGTCATAGACGGGAACATGAAAGCCCTCATGATGACTTTCGAAGCTTTGCCGGCATAGAAGGAAAGGAGAGAGGATGCGGACTGATATCAGGAATATAAATGAGCAGTCTCCGTGTGAGGATCTGACGGAAGGACTTATGATCTTTGCGGGAGGTACTTCAAAGCAGTTCATGACGGGAGAATGGAGGACGTCTACTCCCGTATTTGACAAAGACAAGTGCAAGCAGTGCCTTCTGTGTGCCCCGGTCTGCCCCGACGGGTGCATTCCGGTAAAGGACGGCAGGAGGGATGATTTTGATCTTGATCACTGTAAAGGATGCGGTATATGCGAAAAAGCCTGTCCTTTCAGTGCCATAACAATGCAGTCCGGAGGTGTGGTATGAGCAGGAAAGACCGTATGTCGGGAAATGAGGCTGTGGCATATGCCATCCGTCAGGTGAACCCGGATGTGATGCCGGCGTTTCCCATAACCCCGTCAACAGAGATACCCCAGATGGTATCATCATATATAGCGGCCGGAGAGATGGACACGGAGTTCATACCGGTCGAGTCCGAACATTCGTCGATGAGCGCGGCTGTGGGAGCAGAGGCTGCGGGAGCAAGGAGCATGACGGCGACTTCTTCGTGCGGGCTTGCCCTTATGTGGGAAGAACTTTTAGTTGCCGCATCCAACAGGCTGCCGGTCGTTCTGACCCTTGTGAACAGGACCCTGTCGGGCCCCATCAATATCAACTGCGACCATTCCGATTCAATGGGAGCCAGGGATACTGGATGGATACAGATATATGCGGAGAACAACCAGGAAGCTTATGACAATTTCATCCAGGCCTTTCCCATAGCCGAGGATGAGCGGGTACATCTTCCGGTAATGGTCTGCCAGGACGGGTTCATAACAAGCCATGCCGTGGAGAACATTCTTATAGAAGATGATGCCGAGGTTAAGGATTTTGTGGGCAGATATGAGCCGGCGGAATTCCTTCTCAATCCCGGAAAGCCCGTTGCCGTAGGACCTTATGCCATATCGGCATATTCCATGGAGGCAAAGTACAACCAGGAGATGGCAATGAAAAGATCGGCCCAAGTGATCAGGGAAGTTGCCGCCCGGTTCAGGGAAAAGTTCGGCAGAGGGTTTGATTTCTTTGAGGAATACAGGACCGAAGATGCAGATTATATAATGATCATAATGGGTTCTGCGGCAGGAACCGCCAAGGAGGCCGTCGATCGGGAAAGAGAAGCCGGGAATAAGGTCGGAGTATTAAAGCTCCGTGTTTTCAGGCCCTTCCCCGCAGACGAGATAGCTGATGCCTTAAAGGGCTGTAAGGCTGCTGCGATCATGGACAGATGCGAATCCTATAACGGATGCGGAGGGCCCCTTGCAAGTGAGATCCCTGCCGCCCTTTTCGGAAACGGCATCATGATCAGAACCGTAAGCTATATATACGGGCTTGCCG
Source organism: Lachnospiraceae bacterium (assembly GCA_024693225.1). GTDB lineage: Bacteria > Bacillota > Clostridia > Lachnospirales > Lachnospiraceae > UBA2868. The sequence continues at coordinate 7,045 of JAILLI010000046.1, read as the reverse complement.
GCCGTGACTTCACGGTTGACATGGCCAGGGGTATTTTTGAGGATCTGCATGATATGACAGTGAACGGGAAGACATTAAAACAGCACACATATGTCGGTCTTCGGACCAGGACGGCTGACAGGGAAGAATGAAGAGGGACGATAAATGGCAGGATATAATCTGAGAGAAGTTATGAGCAAGCCCGAGAGGCTTGCGAGCGGTCACAGGATGTGTGCGGGATGCGGTGCCACCATAGGGATCAGGGCAGTGCTGCGAGCACTCCATGAAGGAGACATGGCAGTGATCGGCAATGCCACGGGATGCCTGGAGGTCTCATCTTTTATGTATCCCTACACGGCCTGGGAGGACAGTTACATACACAATGCCTTTGAGAATGCCGGAGCGACCCTGTCGGGAGTAGAGACGGCATACAGGGCCCTTAAGAAAAGAGGGAAGCTTCCTGAGGATGCAAACTTTAAGTTCATAACCTTCGGTGGAGACGGCGGAACCTATGACATCGGATTCCAGTCGCTTTCGGGGGCCATGGAGAGGGGTCATGACATGGTCTATGTATGTTACGACAACGGAGCATACATGAACACGGGTATCCAGAGATCGTCGGCGACACCTCAGTATGCCGACACAACGACTACGCCTGTCGGAAAGAACTCAAACGGCAAGGTGCAGACCAGAAAAGATCTGTCAGCCATAATAGCGGAGCATCACGTTCCCTATGTGGCGCAGACTACATTTACCAAAGATTTCAAGGACATACATGTAAAGTCAGAAAAGGCCATATATACGGAAGGGCCTGCTTTTATAAACATGCTTGCTCCCTGCCCCCGGGGGTGGAGATATGAGACGAGCGAGATCATGAAGATATGCTCTCTTGCCATAGACACCTGTTACTGGCCCATGTTTGAAGTGGATCACGGAAGCTGGAGGCTTACCTACGAGCCCAAGCACAAGCTCCCCATAGAGGATTTTCTTAAGGAACAGGGAAGGTTTGCCCATCTGTTCAAGCCCGGAAATGAGGACCTTATAGAGGCCTTCCAGGCCGAGGTGGACAGAAGGTGGGAGGATCTTCTCTACCGCTGTAACAGATAAAGGCAAGGTTTACCAAAGGAGGTTATAAGATGGAGAACGGTCTATTCAACAACACCCATATCATTTCATGGCTTCAGTATTTTTCAGACAATACGGATATAGATCTTGAACATGTCAAGATACTTGACATCACCAAGAAGAACAAGAACCTGATCCCCACCTGCGAAGCCCACAGGTGTGTCCTGGTCTTCACCGAAGCGGGTCATCCCGATATCTTCTACAGGATGTACAATGCGGGACTGGGAGACTGCAAGGTCATATACAATGAGGGCAGCGAGCCGACGGGACCCATCAAGGAAGACAGCGTCAGCAACATGATAGACAGGGGAATAAACGCGTCCGCCGGTATGATAATCCTTAATCCCAATGCAAGGGCCACCATGAGGTTCGGTATCGATAACAGGACACTGGCCAAGGGCAGCGTTAAATATGTCGGAAGCGAGATCCGTGCCATAATCCTGTCAAAGATGCGGATCGAGGAAGGAAAGAACATCTGCGCCATATCTGCAGAATCCATAGTGGTCGAAGCAGGTATACTGAACGGAGAGGGAGAGATCATAGCCGTCGAGTATAACCGCAATGACCGCAATGCGCTCGAGGAGAATGTCGAGCTCTTCGGTATCAATAACGTTACCATAATAGACCATATCGATGACGAGACCATGAAGGGGCTTCCGGTCCCCGATGTCACCATGCTGGTCGCAAGCGCGTCCATGGAGCAGGAGATTGAGTGTCTTCTCAAGATCAATCCCGAGATGGAATTCGTGGTATATACCCTGGATTTCGTTGTAGCCGCATCAATGATAGAAAAGTGCAAAAAATTCTGCCAGTCGGATCCGGAGATAATACAGGTTACGGTATCTACCGTGACCAGCAGGCATAATGTCGATGTGCAGCCGGCCCCCTGGATAATCACTTTCAAGGCAGGTGCATGATCAGTTGAAGGCGTTTGTAAAAGGTAACGAAAGATCGGAAGTGTCAGCCCTGGGATGGCTCTTTCTTGCCTGCGTGGTCACCCATGTGGCCGGAGCCCTTGCCTTTGGCCTTCTTTCCGATAAGGGGATCACGGTACCGGTTGAAGTGGAACTGGTCATATCGGAATTCACCATACTGATACCTTCCACGATCTTCATACTGCTTGGGGATTACAGCTTCAGGAACGATCTGGGATTTCGCCGGATCAGGCCCGGATCCTTTTTCATGTGCATCCTCCTGTCTGCCCTTGTTACCCCGGTAGCTTCCTTCGTAAATGTACTGTCCCAGCTCTTCGTTCCAAATACCATGGTACAGATGTCGGATACCCTGCTTGAGAGCTCGGACGCAGCCCTGGTATTTTTGGGAGCCCTCTACGGACCCTTCTGTGAAGAGCTTCTGTTCAGGGGGATCCTTTTTAACAGGTACGGCAGATACACAGGGCCATTAAGGGCAGGACTTATATCCGCCCTCTATTTTGCCCTTGTCCATATGAACATCAACCAGGCGGCTTACGCATTCGTGCTGGGAGTCATCTTTTCGGTGGTCAATACCGCGGCGGGCAGCATGTATCCTTCCCTGATAATCCATGTATGCATAAACGGGATGAACCTGCTGCTCCTGATAATATCAGGCCGCGCGTCCGAAAGTCCCGGGGATGACATGATAAGTGCCGCGGAATCTGCCAGGATCGGTGATGTGATCTACGTTCTTATCGGGATAACCCTTGTTGCGGCCATTATATGCACCCTTATCGCCATCCCCTGCATAGCCTGGATGGCAAAGCATGAAGGAAGATCGGAAGAACTTTATGATATGATAAAGAAAAAAAAGCCCAAAGTAAGGTGGCTTACGATACCGGCTGCGCTGGCGGTCATCATGATACTCTTCATCATGTTCGGATTGCCCGGCGTACTGTCATATATCGGGAAAGGAGCATGATGGATATACTAAAACAGATAACAAACCCTTATCTTCCCTCCTGGGAATACATACCTGACGGGGAGCCTTACGTGTTCGGGGACAGGGTCTATGTATACGGATCCCATGACAGGTTCAACGGAGACGTTTACTGCATGGGGGATTATGTATGCTGGTCCGCCGATGTGAAGGACCTGGGGACATGGAGGTATGAGGGCGTCATATACAAAAAGTCGGATGACCCGGAAAACGAAGATCTTCAGGGAAACCTCTATGCGCCTGATGTGGTGGTGGGACCCGACGGCAGATACTATCTGTATTATGTCCTGTCAAACCGCGATTTTGTATCGGTTGCGGTATGTGATGAGCCGGCCGGGAAATATGAATTTTACGGCTATGTTTGCCACGAGGACGGGACCCGGCTGGGGCAGGGTCCGTCTGATGAGCCCCAGTTTGACCCCGGCGTTTTAATGGAAGGGGATGAGACATACCTATATACGGGCTTTTGTCCCATAGGGGATAAGAGCAGACACGGTGCCATGTGCACGGTCCTTGGCCCTGATATGCTGACGGTCAAAAGGAAGAGTGTCTTTGTGGTACCTGCCACCCATAACAGCATTGGGGGACAGTTTGAGGGACATGCCTTTTTCGAAGCTCCTTCCATAAGAAAAAAAGACGGAACATACATTTTTATATATTCTTCCCAGGTATGCAGGGAGCTGTGCTATGCCACCAGCAGCCGGCCGGACGGTGACTTTACCTACAGGGGGGTCCTCGTGGACAACGGGGATATAGGCATAAGTTCCTATAAGAGGGCGGATATGCCGGGATATTACTGCGCCAACAATCACGGATCTATTGTAGAGATAGAAGGACAGTGGTATATTTTTTATCACAGACATACCAACGGGACCAACTACAGCAGACAGGGCTGCTTTGAGAAGCTAGAGGAGAGGGAGGATGGTTTCTTTAAACAGGCCATGATAACCTCATGCGGATCCAGTCCCTTTACAAAGAAGGGATACTACCCGGCCTATCTTGCCTGCAACCTCTTTACCGATGTGGAGGAGCTCTATGTTCCCTGGTCCGGATGGATGGATGACAGGTTCCCCAAGATCACCCAGGAAGGGCGTGACGGCGACGAGGTCGACGGATATGTATGCAACATGAGGGACGGGGCAAAAGCCGGATTCAAATTCTTTTCCTGCAGCGACCTTAAGGTGGTATCCGTAAGGACCAAGGGATATGCCAGGGGAAAGCTGGAGGTAAGGACAAGGTGGGATGGCGGCTGCCTGGGGTCTTTTCCGATAGAGTATGCTAATGTATGGCACGATACCAAGGGGTCCGTTGATATACCTGACGGTATAAACAGCCTGTATTTTACTTTTTCGGGTGAGGGTTATCTGCAGTTCGGGGGATTTACGACCGCGTGATGACGGGTTTGCGAGTGGAGAAGGATATGACGGATACAGACAATACACAGATATTATATGAGGCCATCTGTGCCATAGCGGAAAGCTACACTTCCATCGTGTATGTCGACATGACTGACCGGAGGGTATACCCCATACGTCTTGACGACTATGCATCAAGGTACAGGGAGGCCATAGATGCCGGCCATGACATGGAAACGATCATGTCCATGTATGTAAGGGAGACGGTCTTTCCCGATGATGCCGAGGCCATGATGAGTCTTGCCGATATAGGCCATGTAAGGAAAAAGCTTGAGAGCGAGAACCAGCTTTTCTATGTCTATAGGTGCATGCATGACGGAAAGCCCGTGTATTACAGGCTGAAGATCGTGCCGATAGAGGGCGGGACAAAGCTCATATACGGATTTGAGAACTTTGACAAGCAGTTTCGGACCCAGCTTCAGATCAAGGCCGAGAGGGAAATGCAGATGATGCTGGTAGACGGTCTGTCAAGAGAGTATCTGTCGGTATGGCATCTTGACGGAAAGAGCAGGAAGGTAGCCCTTATCAGGAACAACGGAGCGCCGGAAGAAAACGCGGAGCCCGTGAGGATAGGCGAGACCATGATAGACTACCATTTCTCCATGCAGAAATACTTCGGCGATTTTGTGAGCGGAGATGATTTCGACCGGCTGATGAGGGAGACTTCATATGAAGCTCTTGTAAAGAATGCGTCAGAGGGGGACCTGTACAGAATAAATTATACCCGCATAAACACCGACAAAACAACCTCGCATTTCCAGGTGTGCTATGCGAAGATAGTCGATGCAGCGGGCATTGCTGACTTTGTATTCGGCTTCAGGATCATAGATAACTGAACGACTAAACTGCTATGTCGATGTTACCGCCTACTGCAGGGTTGACGGAAAGCTCCATTGCCTTTGTAAGATCGGCTACCTCTGTGGAGGCAAGATCAAGTGAGGCTTCGAGCATACTGGTACCTACCGCAGCCATAACGTTTTCATGAGCCATTGCCATGGATATGTATGGGATCGCATCAATGCTTAATTCCATATCAAAGGTCTCCTGATAAAATCGGTTAATAAAGATACACAGTTATTATAACACGGAAATTATAAAATTGCACTATTTTTATGAAGATCTCGGAAAACAATAAAGAAGGCAGGATAGCGGCAGTTTGTATCCTTGTCCTGTCTGCAGTATATATATCGCTCATATGGAACAACAATGTCTGGATGGATGAGGCCTTTACCGCCTCTTTGGTCTATACGGATCTGCCGGGTGTCATAACAAGGTCCATGGCAGATACCCTTCCCCCGCTCTACAATATATTGCTCTGGCTCATCACGAGGCTTCTCGGCTATAACATCCAGGCCATGAAGTTATGCTCGGTCATACCCATGATACTGACCCTTGTCCTGGGAGGGGGTCCTGTAAGGCGAAGACACGGCCTGAGGGCATCCCTTCTCTTCATGCTCTGTGTAACATTCATGCCGCTCATGCTCTACTTCGGGGTGGAGATCAGGATGTACAGCCTTGGCTTCTTCTTTGCCACGGGATCCTTTATCTATGCCTATGAGGCGGCTAAGACTTCATCGGTAAAAGATCATGTGCTCTTTTGCATCTTTTCCACCCTTGCGGGATATTCGCACCATTTTGCCTTTGTGACCGCTGGATTTGCCTATCTTTATCTTCTTCTTCACTACATTTTCTTTGACAGAAAAAGGATAAAAAACTGGTTTTTGTGCCTCCTTGGTACCTTCATCCTCTATCTTCCCTGCCTCCTTGTGACCATCAGGCAGTTCATGCGGGTGACGGGTTATTTCTCAATGCCGGATATAGACCTGCATACATTCATACAGTACTGCATATACCCTTATGTTGTGGGAGTTGCCGCTGCCAGTTTTGTATGCGCCCTTCTTATGGCAGCAGCCATTGCTCTTTTTATAAGGGATGCCGCGGTAAAGAGACGGTGGGATACGGAAAGCCTGTATGCGGTATTTTGTGCCGGAACCTATTACGGTGTCCTTTTGTTCGGGACCCTGGTTTGTGCCCTGATGAAGGCCAACATATTCGTGGACAGGTATCTATTCTTTGGTGCAGGCCTGCTCTGGCTCTTTGCCTCATCTGTCATGTCAAAGGACGGGAGAAGGTTTTATGCGGCAGTTGCTGCCATAGTCTTTATCGGTATCTGTTCCTATATGGTCGGGTACAGGATGGAATACGGCAACAGGGCGGATGAGGAGATAAGCTTTCTGCGGGATAACATGGCAGAAGGCGACGTGCTCTTTTGCATAGGCGGCCATGAGGAGATGGAAAACTGCATACCCTTTTATACCTATCTTGATAAGGACGCGGCCGATCTTGAATTCGTATATCCCCTTGAGGAAGCCGTGAAAACGGCCGGGGACCGGGGCACCGTATTATGGATAGCGGTTCTGGACGGGTACGATCTTTCGGACGGGGATGGGGATATCCTGGAAAAATACGGACTGAAGCCGGAAAAGGCGGCCGATTTTGACTTTGACAGATATAAATGTGCATTATATAAAGTTGCAGTTACTTCTTTTGTGAAAAAGTAACAAAAAAACTTTTCTTTTTTGGCACTATGTATTAGAATAAACGATATAGTG
>JAILLI010000156.1 GCA_024693225.1 Lachnospiraceae bacterium | reverse complement strand
GAATGCTAAATGGGCAAACTATCTTAGAAAAAGGTGAATTTCCGATGTGGGTATCGGAGACTGAGAAATATGTGGATGATGGTAAGTTTTTTGGAAGATATCGCAAGGGTAAGGTGCAGTTATAAATAATATCTTACAGTTAAAACATACAAAGGGGAATTACTATGCTTGTATGAATAATGAGTGCATGGAGTATATGAGAAGTATAAAGAGCGGGGAGATTGGTTATAATGGATAGTGTACTGCACATCATACATATAATCATTAAGATGTCATTTTTTATATGGTTTGCGTTTTTGTTTTATTCTTCACTTCAAAAATGCTTTTTGAAGGAAGGCAAGAGTAAACTGAAACTACTTCTGTTATCTTTGTTAACAAGCCCGATCATCTCATTCTTTGAAGCGTTTTTTGTTTCAGATTTAATAGCATATTTATTTCTTGCCGGATTTGCAGATCCTGATAAAAACCGTGAATTGTATACAGTGGGTGAAGTCGCCTACAGTTGCATTGTTGTAAGCAGCATATACCTGATGTTTATACTGCTGTATTCACGGCTTGCAGCTAAGTGGTTTAAGGCTGAGTCAAGGCAATCTGTACTTTTTGTCTATCTCATGTTTAATACGATATCCGTCTTATCGTTAAGGGGAACAGGCGGAGGTAGTTATTTTTCATCAAAGATCGCAGGGATGATCCTTGATGATATAGGAGTGCTGTTTTTATATCTGGCAGCATGGCTCTATTACAGGCTGGTTGTCTGCTCCCTTGCAAAAACGGCACAGGAGCGTGAGAGTGTTAATTGGAAAATTTTTGTTGTTCCTCCGGCACTCTTTACTTTGTTTTATACCATGTTGGCAGCATTGATGATCAAGAAACAGGATACTTTGGGAGAAAAACTGATATTATCGGTCTATCTGTTTTCAACTGTCATAGTTTTCCTTTTTATTTGGGCATTTCAAGTGATCATAAAGAATATCAATGCGACAATTGAAGCCGTGAAAGCGCAGGAAGAAGCCGAGAAAGCCAAGGATGAAGTAAAGGAACTCTCTGTTGAGGTTATGGAAGCCCTGGCTCATACGATAGATGCCAAGGATGAATACACAAAGGGACATTCAGTCCGTGTGGCCAAATATTCAATGATGATCGCTGAGAAGTTAGGGATGGGAGAAGAGGACTGTGAAAACGTTTATTACATGGGGCTTCTGCATGATCTTGGAAAGATCGGTGTACCAAACGAGATCATCAACAGCCCAACAAACCTTACCGATGAGCAGTACGATGTGATAAAGACCCATCCGGCACTCGGATATGATATCTTATCAGAGATAAAGAGCAGGCCGGATCTTGTCACCGGGGCAAGATGGCACCATGAAAGATATGATGGGAAGGGATATCCTGACGGGAAAAGCGGAGAGGACATCCCGATCCTGGCAAGGATCATTGCCGTTGCGGACAGCTATGATGCCATGACGTCAAACAGAAGTTATCGAAAGTATATGCCACAGGAGAAAGTTCGCGAAGAGATCGTAAAAGGATCAGGGACGCAGTTTGATCCGAAGATTGCCGAGTGTATGCTCCGGATCATCGGGGAAGATGTAGATTATGAGCTGCATGAGTGATATATATTGACAAATTAAAAATTGTCAACATAGAAAGATTATCTTCCGGTCTATCGCAGCAAGGTAAGGGGGAAATTGTATTAGGTATATGAAAAAGAAGGCTAAAACAGCCAGAATTAGTATCACGTCTGCTGTATAATTAGTTGATAAATTGTGTTGTGAACCCTGCACATGGGTTATATAATGTGTATCAGCGGAAAGAGTTTCTACGGGATGCCGACTCAGGCTCATTTGAGATCAGCGAAATAAATTGATCATATGGAGGTTTTTGATATGCCCACTATTATGCCGATATCAGAGTTGAGAAATCATACAAATGTTGTAAAAAACGTGAAGTACGGAAGTCGGGTATATCTGACAAAAAACGGTTATGATCAGATCACGCTTATTAATTCCAGAGAACTGGATGAGCTGGAAAGAGAGCTGGCACTGTACCGATTTAAACTGGAGATGGAAAAAGGAGAGCGTTCTATAATTGAAGAAGGGACCATTTCGTCAGAGGATCTAAAGAAGGAGTTGGGTATCTGATATGAGAAAAGTGGAATACTCTCCTCTTGTAAGAACAAAGATGAAACAGCTCAGAAAATGGCTGACAGAACATTTTGATGAGAAAGTAGCAATGCCTTATATGAGGAGGGGATAATACCGACGTATTCATTTCCTAAAAATGTTATTAGTACGTATGCTGTGATGATGGAGCACAATAAAACAAAGTTGAGGGAGGGTTTATCATGACTTACGAAGAGGTAGTAAAGAAAGCACAGAAGATCGTTGCAAAGGGTGATGCATCCGGAATTAAGGATCATCTGGCTGTTCAGTACAACATAACCGGCGAAGGCGAGGGAGCCTTCTATATGGAAGTAAAGGATGGACAGATTGGTGTTCAGCCTTACGATTACAAGGACAGGGATATCCTTGTAACAGCTGATGCCCAGACTATTCTGGATATGATGTCCGGGAAGCTTGATATGGTGCATGCATACCTTACGCATAAGATATCGGCTGAGGGTGATCTTGGAAAAGTGGATATCCTTAAGAAGCTGATAGGCAGCGCGAAGAAAGCAGAAAAGGCCGCTGCAAAGGCAGAAAAGAAAACTGCTAAAGCTGCCAGGAAGACGAAATAAAGCGGCGACTGCCTTCGGTGGCATCCGATGAAAGTGCTGTAGGATTGGAGAGGGATGATAGAATGTCCGAATTTAAGGATAAGGTTGTAGTAGTAACCGGCGGGGCAAATGG
>JAILLI010000141.1 GCA_024693225.1 Lachnospiraceae bacterium | reverse complement strand
TTACAAAACTACAATATCTTGTTGCAAGCTGTATAAAAAACTTCTATAATATCTAACATATGGGGGATAGGGTATGCGCGTACAACGTTTGAAGCGTCTGATCCTGTTCGGCCCGTATGTGCTCGCTCTGGCGGGAATGGTGATATGCATCATACTCTCGGTGTTGCTTGTAAGGCAGCAGAAGCGTATCGATGCACTTGAAGAGGAGATCGGCCACCTTACGGTGTACCAGAACGGCCTCATTGAAAAGATCAGTTCCGTCAGTTCCTCGGTCGATGATCTCGGAAGCGCCGTTGGAGCCATAAGCACGGAATTATCTCTTGTGGATATAGGGGCATATACAGGCTCGAAAAGCTCGACATCTGCCACATCATGGCCACACAAGGTTTATCTTACCTTTGATGACGGACCGTCCGTCAATACGGAGAAGATACTTGACATCCTGGACAGTTATGGTGTTAAAGGAAATTTTTTCATGGTCGGAACGGATAATCCCGACCTGCAGAAAATGTACAAACGCATAGTTGATGAAGGTCATGTGCTTTGTATGCATTCATACTCTCACAAGTATAACGAGATATATTCCTCCGTTGATGCTTTTACCAGGGATCTGGATCAGATATATTCCCTCATGTATGAGGTGACGGGGACCAGACCCAGGTATTACCGGTTTCCGGGGGGATCGAGCAACAGCGTATCCAGGTTACCCATGAAGGACTTTATCAAGGTCCTTGATGAGAGAGGGATCAGATATTTTGACTGGAACGTGGTTGCGGGAGATGCCACCAATCCAATGCTTCCCGCCGATCAGATCATAGAGAATTCCCTCTGCGATCTTAATGAATATGAGGAAGCGATGATCCTGTTTCATGACCTGTCAAACAAGACGAGTACGGTCGAGGCCCTGCCCGCTATAATCGAGGCGATACAGGCAAGCGGCATACCCATAGCGACAATCGATGATACAACGGTCAATATTCAGCATTATGCAAATACAAATTGAATGGAGGAAGCAAAATGAGTTTTTTCAAGGATTTTAAGGATGATCTGTCACAGGCGGTCAATGAACTGATGCCCGAAGAAGGGGCAAAGGCTGCACCGGAACCCCAGATGGTCGACACCATCACTGAGAACGCATCACCCATAGGTCAGGATGACCTGGCCGAGCTTATCAAGGGACTTGATGATGCGGCTCCGGCAGCTGCCGAACCGATCTTCGAAGAAGCACCTGCACCGGCTCCCATACCGGAACCTGTAGCTGCAGCTCCTGCAGAACCGGCTCCCGCTCCTGCTCCCGCGCCTGAAGCAGCAGCACCTGCGCCTGCACCGGCACCGGCTCCCGCACCGACAGTAGAGATACCGGTCTATACCGAGGAGATCAAGCCTGCACCCGAAGCTGCTCCCGAACCTGCACCGGCTCCGGCCCCCGCAGTTGAACCCATTTTTGCTCCCGAGCCTCCCAAGGCGGAAGAGGTCAAGCCTCCGGTTGAGCCCATATTCTCGGGCGAGATGCAAAGACCCGAGGTTCCCAATCAGGTTACCGAGCCGATCTTCCCCCAGAATACAGAGCGTCCGGCACCCATCAACAGCTTCGCGGAAGGAGTTAACGAGACAGGTGTCATACCCAACGGCATGACCGTAGTCGGAGATATTACCACCAACGGATCCCTTGATATAATGGGTACCGTGAAGGGTAATGTGACGGTAGCCGGCAAGTTTAACATAACAGGTAACATAGAAGGAGATTCCAAGGCTGAAGAGATATTTGCCGATGGAGCGAAGATCATAGGAGAGGTATGTTCGACCGGATCCATCAAGGTTGGGCAGAGTTCGGTCATCAAAGGAAACATGACCGCATCTTCCGCAGTGATAGCCGGAGCCGTCAAAGGCGATATAGATGTAAAGGGCCCTGTTGTCCTCGACTCTACGGCGATCATCATGGGCAATATCAAGAGCAAGTCCATACAGATCAATAACGGCGCTGCAATTGAAGGTCTGTGCTCACAGTGCTATGCTGAGGTTTCACCTTCAAGCTTCTTTACGGAAGGCTGAACGATATGAAGAGAGTACTTCTGAAGCTTAGCGGCGAGGCCCTTGCCGGGGACAGGAAAACGGGATTTGACGAGGATACCGTGCGTGCAGTGGCCCTCCAGGTCAAAGAACTTGTCGGTCAGGGAATACAGGTAGGTATCGTGATCGGCGGAGGCAATTTCTGGAGAGGACGTACGAGCGAGAGGATCGACAGGACCAAGGCAGACCAGATAGGTATGCTTGCGACAGTAATGAACTGCATCTATGTTTCGGAGATATTCAGGTCCGAAGGCATGATGACCAACATCCTTACCCCCTTTGAAGTCGGATCCTTCACCAAGCTTTTTTCAAAGGACAGGGCCAATAAGTACTTCGAAAAGGGAATGGTTGTTTTCTTTGCCGGAGGTACGGGGCATCCGTATTTTTCAACCGATACGGGCGTGGTCCTTCGGGCCATAGAGGTAGAAGCCGAAGCCATACTCCTTGCCAAGTCGATAGACGGGGTATATGACAAGGATCCCGCAAAATATCCGGATGCAAAGCGTTATGATGTGGTGACCATAGATGAAGTCATAGAGAAGAAGCTTCAGGTTGTGGATCTTGCCGCTTCCATCCTGGCAATGGAGAACAAGATGCCTATGTTCATCTTTTCTCTTAATGAGGAGAACAGCATAGTCAATACCGTAAAGGGCAATTTTAACGGAACAAGGGTAACGGTTTAAGGCAACATCGATCGACATAATGGAGGAGTACCAGAAGATATGAGTGAGAAGGTAAAAGAATATTCCGACAAGATGCAGAAGACCATCGATCATCTCGATGGAGAATATGCGGCAGTAAGGGCAGGACGTGCCAATCCCCATGTTCTCGACAAGATCCGGGTTGATTATTACGGAACACCCACACCCATACAGCAGGTGGGCAATATAGCCATTCCGGATCCGAGGACCATACAGATAACACCCTGGGAGAAGAGCATACTGAAGGATATCGAGAAGGCCATACAGGCTTCCGACGTGGGTATCAATCCTACAAATGACGGATCCACCATAAGGCTCGTATTCCCGGAGCTTACCGAGGAGAGAAGACGTGATCTTGTAAAAGAGATCAAGAAAAAGGGCGAGGAGGCCAAGGTTGCGGTCAGGAATATCCGCCGTGACGGTAATGATGCCTTCAAGAAACTGTCCAAGTCCGATGATATCTCCGAGGATGAGGTAAAGGATCTTGAGGATGAGCTGCAGAAAGCCACGGACAAGTTCATCAAAGAGATAGATAAGATGATCGATGAGAAGTCCAAGGATATAATGAAAGTATGATATGAGTATACCTAACCATGTAGCCATAATTCTTGACGGAAACGGACGCTGGGCCAAGGCAAAGGGGATGCCTAGGAACTACGGGCATATCCAGGGGGCCAAGACCGTTGAGGTCATATGTGAGGAAGCATATAAGATGGGGATCAATTATCTCACCGTATATGCTTTTTCTACGGAGAACTGGTCAAGACCCAAAGATGAGGTCGACCAGCTCATGAAACTGCTCCGTAATTACATGAAGACCTGCCGTCAGACGGCAAAGAAAAACAATATGCGTGTCCGTGTCATAGGTGATGTGACGGGACTTGCTGATGATATAAGAGAATCGATATCCGCTCTCGAGGAGGCCTCAAAGGATAATACCGGCCTTTGTTTTCAGGTGGCCATAAACTACGGCAGCAGGGATGAGATAATCCGCGCCGTAAATCACATCATCTCGGATGTCAGGGACGGGAATATGACCGGAAATGTGACTGAAGAGATCTTTGAGCAGTACCTTGATACAAAGGGCGTGCCTGCACCGGATCTTCTGATACGTACGAGCGGGGAGCAGAGGCTGTCCAACTTTCTCTTATGGCAGCTGGCCTATACCGAGTTTTATTTTACGGATGTGAACTGGCCTGATTTTTCAAAAGAGGAACTTGTCAGGGCCTGCGAAGCATACAGCAGGCGGGAGAGGCGTTTTGGTTCCCACGGGGAGGACTGATGTTTAAAACCAGGTTGATAAGCGGAATAATCGTCGCCGTGACCATGCTGGGACTGACATGGCTCGGAGGGATATATCTTTCGGCAGCACTTTTGATCGCAGCTCTTATAGGCTCTTTTGAGTTCTACCGTGCGACCGGGGTCCTTCCGGAAGGCAGGAAGATAAGCCCCAATACCGGCATATCCTATTGCTTCACGGTCGTCTATTACTGTTTCCTGACCTTTGCCAAAGATAAGCTTTTCTGGCTCATCTTTGTGACTGTGGTATTTCTGCTTGTCCTGCTTGCCCTGTACGTATTTACTTACCCCGCCTATGTTGCAAAGGACATCATATTTACCTTCTTCGGCTATTTTTATGTCAGCGTGATGATAAGCTTCCTATACCTGACAAGATCGCTCGAGGACGGGATATTTATAGTGATACTGGTATTTACAAGTTCCTGGCTGTGTGATGTATTTGCCTATTTTACGGGAATGCTGATCGGAAAGCACAGGCTGTGCCCCAATCTTTCACCCAAGAAATCCATCGAGGGTGCCATTGGCGGCATAGTGTTCCCGGCAATAATAGCCGGCCTGTATGGTCTTGTCATCAGCAGATGGTATTCGCCGGATTACCCGCTTGTTGCATCCTGCGTTGTGCTGACCGCGGTAGGCGCGGCTGTATCAATGCTCGGGGATCTGTCTGCAAGCGCCATCAAGCGCAACTATGAGATAAAGGACTACGGTACGCTTATTCCCGGACACGGGGGGATACTCGACAGGTTTGACAGTATGATCTTCACTGCGCCTATGATATATTTCACTGCGGTAATGATCGCCGGGATGTAGAAAAGGAGATCCTATGAAAAATATAGTTGTTATGGGTTCCACAGGTTCAATAGGGACCCAGACACTTGATATCGTACGAAGACATGGGGATGAGCTTAAGGTTTCGGCACTTTGCGCAAATTCCAATGTTGATCTTATGACTAAGCAGGCTTTGGAGTTTAAACCAAAGCTTGTTGCAATGTATGACGAAGGAGCAGCCCAAAGGCTTTCGGGGGCACTCGCCGGTACCGGGATAAAGGTAAGGGGCGGGATGGATGCCCTTATAGAGGCAGCAACAATGGATGAGGCCCAAATGGTGGTCACCGCCATGGTCGGGATGATCGGGATCAGGCCGACTGTCGCCGCCATAGAAGCCGGATGCGATATAGCGCTCGCCAACAAGGAAACGCTGGTGTGTGCCGGACATATCATCATGCCTCTCATAAAAAAACACGGTGTTAAACTGTACCCTGTCGACAGTGAGCACAGCGCTATCTTCCAGTCGCTTAACGGCGAGGATCACAGTGCGGTGGAAAAGATCATACTCACTGCATCGGGAGGACCATTCAGGAATAAGAGCAGCGAAGAGCTGGAGCGGATGACGGTGGAGGATGCATTAAAGCACCCCAACTGGACCATGGGAGCCAAGATCACCGTTGATTCCGCAACGCTTGTAAATAAAGGTCTGGAGGTCATGGAAGCCTGCCATCTTTTCAGTGTGGGCCTCGATGATATAGAAGTCGTGATCCATCCCCAGTCCATCATTCATTCTGCCGTTATGTACCGGGACGGTGCCATTATGGCCCAGCTGGGAAGTCCGGACATGAGACTTCCAATACAGTACGCTCTTTTTTATCCCAGGCGGCCCTATCTTGATACACAGAGGATAGACCTTGTCGGACTTTCTTCACTTACTTTTGAAAAACCGGATCCGGTCAGGTTCCCGGGCTTTTCCTATGCCTATGAGGCCGCAAGGAAAGGCGGCAGCATGCCTACGGTCTTTAATGCCGCAAATGAGAGGGCGGTTGCCCTCTTCCTTAAGGGCAGGATCGGCTTTATGGATATACCAAGGCTGATAAGGACAGCGATGGATAAGGTTGAGAGCGTACCTGATCCCACTGTGGATGAGATACTTGAGGCGGAAAAAATGGCTGCGGATGCCGTTGATCGGGGGTGTGGAGCATGAAGATACTGATCGGGATACTTATACTTGCTGTGATCGTATTTGTCCATGAGATGGGACATTTCCTCATAGCAAGACTGAACGGGATAGAAGTTGTGGAGTTTACGGTCGGCTTCGGTCCCAAACTCTTCGGATGGAAGACAAAAGCCGGAACCAAGATAGCGGTACGTCTTATCATGCTAGGTGCAGCCTGTGTGTTTGATGATCTTGAAGCTTCGAATGATGAGGATGCGACCATAGCTTCGATAATAGCCGGATCGGCATTCCGCAAGGCCAATGTCTGGTCAAGGATCGCCACGGTCATAGCGGGGCCGGCATTTAACCTTCTCCTTGCCTTCGTACTCGGGCTCTTTCTGATGAACTACATAGACATCCCGTCAACCGTGGTCAGCCACGTGATGGAGGACGGAGCGGCATATGAAGCCGGGATGCGGGACGGAGACCGGATCATAAGCGTGAACGGGAGCCGGTGTTATCTGTATCCCGAGGTATCGACAGCGGTGGAGCTGGGATACGGCAAGCCTCTTACCATTGTTTACGAGCATGAAGGAACAAGGGTAAAAAAAGAGGTCATCCCCAAGCTGAACGAGGAGTACGGCCGCTTCATGATAGGTGTTGAGTTCGGCGGAAGCGGGCAGGTGGCCAAGGGGCCCTTACAGATCGTAAAGTCCAGCTATCTGTATGTCAGGTATATGGTAAAGATGACCTTCCAGAGCCTCAGGATGCTCTTTTCCGGCCAGGCAGGGGTTTCGGATCTTGCGGGTCCCGTAGGGGCTGTTGAGATCGTTGGTGACGAATATGACAGCGCCAAGGAAGAGGGGGCCTTAGCCGTACTCATAAGTATGCTGAACATAGCCCTTCTGCTGTCTGCAAATATCGGAATAGTCAATCTTTT